>CAZKIR010000231.1:0-6750 GCA_964552835.1 uncultured Bacteroidales bacterium | reverse complement strand
ATATCCCCATATTACCCCCTTTTTTAATCTTGTGCGAAAGGCATACCTTCCGGTTAAAATCCCATAGCGGGAGGGAGTACATACAGCAGAATTTGAATGGGCATCTGTAAAACGGACTCCATTTTCAGCCAATTGGTCTAAATGAGGTGTTGGGATTTGAGAATTAGCATTGTATTTCTGAATATCTCCGTATCCCATGTCATCAGCCAGGATATATACAATGTTCGGGAATTCATCACTATTTTTAATTTCTTTTTTTTCGGCATTTTTACAGTTAGTTAACAGCATTATAGCTGTAAGGCCAAGCGATGTTTTTATTAAATTATTATTCATAAGTTTTCATTATTAAAAACTCGTATTAAATCACTTATTAATTTTTTAAAACCATCATTTCTATCAAACTTAATATTAATATTGATGCAATGTATCAAGCATGGCCTGAATATTTTCCGGGGGAACTTCAGCCTGAATGTTGTGTACCGTGTTGAACACAAATCCGCCACCCGGTGCAAGGGCTTCTATATTACGCTTTACATCATCCTTTACATCCTCCGGTTTACCCTTTGGCAGTATTTCCTGGGTATCCACACCTCCACCCCAGAAGGTAATGTCATCCCCAAAATCTCTTTTTAGCTGAACCGGTTCCATGCCGGTGGCTGTCACGTGTACCGGATTCAGGATATCTACCCCTGCCTCGATCAGATCGGGTATAATGGGCCGCACATTTCCACAGGAATGAAACATTAATCTGATGCCGGGAACCTTTTCCTTAATAAATCTCAACACCCTTTCAAAATGGGGTTTATAATAAGCACGGAATTGTTCGGGATCTATCAACTGGGACTGCTGTGTACCGTAATCATCACCCTCGCCAGCTATATCAACCACATCTCCCAGTTCATCCAGCGCTGCATCCCAGAATTCTATTTTAAGATCGGCTAGCTTCCCAACCAGTTTATCAGAGTTCCCGGGATACAGCATAGGGTCCAGCATAGCATTTTCCATGCCCCTTATTCGCTGGTGCATTTCAAATAACCCGGCACATAAACCTTTAACAAAAACCGGTTTATCCTGTTTTTTGAAGCGCAGTGCCTTATCACGCGTTCCTTCAAACCTTCTCTTATCCTTTGCATCAGGCCAGCTAAAATTTTCAACAATACCGGGGGAAGTAAAATCCACGTCCTTCAAGGGACTTTCAACCAGGCTAAACCAATACCCGTTTTTGGGAAAATGGTGGACGAAGTCCCATTCATCATGATAACTATAATACTCACCTTCATCCTTCAAATTTTGGTAAACATCCCAATTATGGCTGGTAAGTGGGAAAATGCCCCTAACATCTGCCTTAACATGTTCCAGGACATCCTCGGAAGGAACGACAATTTGCTGGATGACATCCGACCAGCAAGGTTCTTCCTTTGGTTTACCCAGGTATTTCAGGTAATTTTGATAAGCTGTATTGGTAATCCCTGTCCATGTAGTAGCAGCCAGATCAAATGGCACTTTATCAGGTTCTTCATGATTTAACGCTTTTTCAATTCTTTCCTTAGCATTCATTATTACGAATTTTAAATAGATTTTATTAATTTAATGTTCCATTGAAACGGGTTTCATCCTGGGCGACAATAAATGAATAACCAACAAGCCTATCAAATATCCAAAGGCAGCTATTACAAAAGGAAAGATATATCCCCGCGTACCTCCCTCGTTAAGTGCATACCCTATAAGCAGGGCTGTACCCATTGCCGCGATGCTACTGATGGTTGTAGAAAAACCAATAACAGAACCTACCATTTTCTTGGGAAACAAATCGGATGCAACCGTAAAAATATTGGCCGACCAGGAATTATGGGCAGCCGCCGCCAGTGCGATTAATCCCACGCAAACGGGCATGGAATCAATGAAAGGCACGGTCATAACCGGTAATACAAGCAAAGCCGTGCCAAACATGGTCCTCTTTCTCGCGTAATCAATTGATTTTCCACGCTTTAAGAACCTTGATGAAACAGCTCCCCCGGCTATTCCGCCCAAATAAGCAACTGCATAAATAATTATCAGGGGAAGGGCAAGTCCTTTCAATTCCACCCCAAATTTGGCATTTAAAAACTTAGCTCCCCAGAAGAGATAAAAATACCAAACAGGATCGGCAAATAATTTACCGAGGGCAACGGTCCAGGTTTGTTTGTACCGGATGAGCCTTTTCCATGGAATCTTTATTTTTTCAGCATCTTCCTGGTCACTAAATATGTAATCCAACTCCTGCTTGTTTACAAACCGGCTTTGGCGTGCAGGTTTATATAAGATCAGCCATAAAACAAGCCAACTGGCACTTAAGATAACAGACATGACAAACACGTACTGCCATTTTCCGAAACTGAATATGATAACCGGGACAAGCAGGGGGGCAAGTACCTGGCCCACGTTAGAGCCTCCATTGAATAAACCGGTAGCATAAGCCCTTTCTTTTTTTGGAAACCATTCAGCCACAGTTTTGATGCTCGCGGGAAAATTGGCCGCCTGCCCTATGCCCAATCCAAAGCGGGCAAAAGCAAACCCGAGCCAACTTCGTGCCAGGGAATGAGAAAAACTGGCCAAAGACCAGGCTATCACTGCCAAAACAAATCCCAGGCGGGTACCAAGTTTGTCAATGATATATCCCACCAACATGGGGCCAATGGCATAACTCAGTTGAAAAGCAAAAACGATATAGCCATACTCCTGTTCGCTCCAACCAATTTGCGATTGTAAACGAGGGGCCAGGATACCAAGTATCACCCTGTCGAAATAAATAATTGTAGTGGAATAAAAAAGGATGGCAACGATTACCCATCTGAATTTTGTGCTTTTAGTACCCGGTTCAATTTTATTTACCATATTATAAAAAGTTAAAACATTTTGAATTATTGTCTCAATTTGAATTTACATCTTCCTGATTTTTATATTTCTAAACCTTACCTTGTTGCCATGGTCCTGTAGTAAAACATGTCCTTTTTCTGCTTGCCCGTATTCCTGAAAACCCTTAAACTTACTTTTTTGGAGATTTTCCATGAAAAGTTTGCTGCCCCGCTCATATTCAAGGATTTTTTCTCCATTCAACCAATGTTCAACCTTGTTACCTTTCGCCACGATCCTGCTTTGGTTCCATTCCCCAAGCGGTTTTGGTTTTTTATTTGCTGACGGGGCAAAAAGACCATAAGCGGCACCCACCGTGTGCTCATCGTTAGGTTTCATTTTCCCTTCTAACATCCATGGGTGTTTATCATCATCCAAAATTTGATACTCCAAACCAAATCCATATTTTTCGTTTTCTTTTTCACCATCACTTTCTTTTACAAAATATTTCAGGCCGCTGTTTCCGCCTTTAGTGAGCAATTTCCATTGCCACTTGAGTTCAAAATCACCATATTGTTCCGTGGTGATAATATCGCCGCCATGGGCAGATTCAGCACCACCACTTGCAGTTACACGAATTTCCCCGTTTTTTATTTCCCAGCCAGTTTCCGGAAAACTGTCTTTATGAATACCTCTCCATCCATTTGTAGAATAACCATCGAATAACAATTCCCAACCTCCGGCTTTCTCTTTTTCAGTTAATTTATTGATTCCTTGTTCATACAATGATTTATAATGCTCCCAGGTACCAATTGACTTTTTCAGGAAATCTTCAGGTTCACCTTCAATGGTGTAACATTGGAAGCCTACCGGCCCCTTGTATCCATTGTCCCAAAGCAGGGATACTACTTTATAAACATCAAAACTACCTTCGCCAAGAGGCTGTATCAGCCTGTTCCAGCCCATTTCCCGCGTATTGCCCTTATCGGCCCCTGATATGGATACAGCATACAATGCGGGTGCAATTTTTTCAATGATTCCCGGTAAATCTTCTTCATCACCTGTACGTAAAAAATGGCAAAGGTTAAAAACAGCCCCGACATTATCGCGATCTGCCAATTTTGCCAGCCGGTATGAATCCATGGGTTTTTCAGCAACATATTTATAATGATGGTAAATAGCTACCCTGATACCATAGGGTTTGGCCATATCGGCCAATTTTCTTAATTTGTTCACTACCTCTTCATCGGCCGTTAAATCAGAGGACTTATACTTATCACTGCGAATATAAACCCATAAAATCAAATCAGTACCTGCTATCCGGGGAAAGACATCTTTCCATTCGGGCACGTAAGGCGGATCTTTTTCAAGATCAAACCGGGCATAATCGGCATAGATTTTTAAACCGTATTTTTCGAGTTCCTGTTTTAATTCAAATAAGCCTTCAATTTCACGGTGTTCTATACCGTCATAACCAAGTCCTGCAAGGAGTTCGGCAATCTGTTCGTATGAAATGTCGCGCTTGTTAAATGCATTATTAAATACGAAAACAGGATTGTCTACCTGATATGAACCAGTTTGTCCGACAGCAGTGTAACTAAACATTAATACAAGTAATGTTGGAAAAAAAATATTTTTCATTGTAAGGATATTTATTATACAAAAATCATTTGGAACTATATTTTCTTTTCACTTTCGTTTTCACATATCATATTTTTGATATTTATCCATCCAATCCGCCACTTTCTTGTCAATCCATTTTCTTCTGAATGGTTTGGTCAGCATGGCATTAGCAGCATTGTCATTTACAAAACGGCCATTTTTTTGGTCCCAGTTCAATTTTCGGCCAAGTTTTGCAGCAGTCAACCCCATGTGGGTAAATAAATACACGTTGTAACCAACTTCGAGTGGTTCCAAAGAAGGTTTTCCCGTTTCAATGGATTTTAAAAAGTCGGCCTTGTCAGTTAATACATCTGCATAAGAGACATCGTTCTTACCCGCTTTAAAATTCAATATTGAATCATCACTGGTTGTCAGCTTATCTTTAAACTCTGCTTTTACCCAACCATTTTCACCTATAAACTTAACATAAGGGGCGTCAATTTTGTAATGTATTTTTAAACCATCAGCGAATTCGTAGTATAGGTCAAAGGCATTGATGGTATTCCACAAACCTTTATCAAAAGTACCGGTACCTTCAACAGATACAGGATGTTCATATTCCTTTTTTATGCCCCATAAAGCAATATCAATCAGGTGCGCGCCCCAGTTGGTGATCATCCCGTTACAATATTCCGAAATACGCATCCAGCCCGGGCGTGAATTAATGATTTGCGGGTCATGTACACGCTTTACCGTGTATGGGGCTTCAAATGCCGGGCCGAGCCACATGTCATAATTTAATTCATCAGGGACCCGCATTGTTTCCTGTGGTCCCACAGCGCTGCCATTTAAGGTTGGAGGCACACCAACCTGTACTTCTTTTATTTTGCCAATCTGGTTGTTATGTACTAGTTCCACCGCCCGGTGAAACACCTGCAGTGAGCGGAATTCACTATCCAGGCGGTTTGACACCCCTGCCTGTTTTACGGCCTTAATGGTGGCTTTGGCGTGCATTGGTGCGATGGAAAAAGCTTTTTCCATGCAAACATGCTTTCCTTCAAAGGCAGCAGCTATTGTTTGCGGGGCATGCCAATGGTCTGTTGTGGAAATCATGATAGCATCAACATCTTTATCGCGGACCAGATCCCGATAGTCGTCAAATTTTTTCACCCCTTTGTATGACTTTCCTGCCGATGAATATGCCTCATTGATCGTTTTCTCAGCTTGCGCCATTCTCCATTTATCCACATCACAAACAGATACTACGCGACAATTGTCCAGGTTCAGGAAGCCTTTCTTCAGGTTTACCCTGATAGCCTGGCGGCCAGTGCCAACCATACCGATATTAATACGGTTAGAGGGGGCATTCTTTCCAAAAACAGAAGAAGGTACTATAGTTGGCAATATCATTGCCCCTGCTGCTGTAGAAGAAACTTTCTTTACAAACTTCCTTCTTGATAAATCGTTGTCTTTTTTCATAATGCATTAAAATTATATTAATAACTATTTTTTATTCACCATATTCCGGTTTCCAGGAATGAACACCTCCCTCGTGCATGGCATTGTTGGTCATTTGCACAACTATTGAGTTATGTTTTCCTTCTGCGGCATTATTGGGAAATGGCCCGTTATTCATAATTTTTTCAGCCATTTCTTTATATCCCATCAAGGTGTCGAGGGTGTACCCCCCAACAAATTGGCTATAATATTCACGTTCTAAATTTGTTTTATCTTCTTTCAGTTTTCTTTCGGGCGCTGTTTTAACCAATTTATAACTCGCTCCTGTTATAGCATCAACTTTATCATTCAGTTTTTTCATATCAGTTTCCTCGGGATAAAATATACCTGAGTTCCCTGCCAGTTCAATTGTTCCGTTCCTTCCGTATATGGAAATAGAATACCCTTCACGGGCATTGCTCAGGATTGAATTGCAACTGATAATTAAATTATTATTATATTCAAGGTTTGCATGAATATTGTCATAAGAAGTCCTGCCGTCTTTCCAAAAACCAATATTTCCAAATCCGGAAACTTTATTCACGTGGCCTGTTTGTAAAATCCATTCCACCGCATCTAACTGGTGGCATATCAACTCCCCCATTAACCCGCCACCAATATCCATGCTCATACGCCAGTTTAATAACTTATCACGGCTCATTTTTTCTCCTGTCGGGAAATCAATGGTTTGATAGGGATTGTTGATGTCCTTTCTCCAGCTATCTCTTTTGTACCAGGAACAATCAACATGTATAACTTCACCCGTGATATTGTCATCAACCAATTCTTTCGCCACCATATAGGCAGGATTGTTTCTTT
>CAZKIR010000230.1:0-6754 GCA_964552835.1 uncultured Bacteroidales bacterium | reverse complement strand
ATACGCTCCCGAGTAACTCACTCTCCGGCCATTAAAATCAAAAATAAGGAGCGACATGTCCATCCCGTCCTTGGCCTCTTTATCTTTCCCGGTTTGCGAAAGGGTGGCTTTGACTTTATTCCTTAGGAGGTTTAAAATTTCATGTGCCTCGTGTACGTCAGGATGGTTGGCGATCTCGTTCAGGAAGGATATGCCCAGCATGCTCATGAATGCCCCGGGTACACCATGGCCCGTGCAATCGGCCGCCACCACGATAACTTTCCCGTTTTTCTCGGTCATCCAAAAAAAGTCGCCGCTCACGATATCCCTTGGCTTCAACAACACAAAATAATTGGATAGCATCTTGTCAATTTTCTCGGCCGGGGGCATCACGGCAGTCTGTATACGTTTGGCATACTGGATGCTATGGGTAATTTCCTCGTTTTGCTTCGCGATGTGATCCCTTTGCCCCTCGATCTCGTCGCGTTGGGCCTCTATTTCTTCTTTCTGCTGCATGATTTCCTCGTTTCGTTGGGCCAGTGAATCCCGCTGGGCTTCTATTTCTTCTTTTTGTTCCTGGATGGTTTTGGTGCGTTCGCGTACTTTTTTTTCCAGGATTCGCTTGTCCCTTTTCAGCTTGCGTTCCCTTAACTGGATAATGATAATCACCAGCGTGATGAAAAAGGCCCCGCAAATCATGAAAAACCAAATTTTTTGCCAAAATGGCTTGGCCACCATGAATTGTAAACTGGCGGGCCCGCTAAGGTTGCCCAGGATGTCCCTCGCTTCCACTTGCAAGGTATAATTGCCCGGTGGGATAAAAGGAAACCCGATGTTAGGGTCAAGGCTCCATTTCGACCATTTGTCCATCAGGCCTTCTACCATGTAACGGTATTGTATCCCTTCTTTTTTCAAGAAAAAGGGGGCGGAGATTTTTACTTCCAGCGAGTTGTTCTGGTAATCCAGTACAATATTGCCTAGTTGCAAGGGCATGCCCGAGGGGTTTATGATTTCCTTCACGAACACCGATAACCCACTTTTTTCCAGGGCCATGCCCCTTGGTGATATCTTGTATAGCGAGTTGTAATTGTCAATGACCAGCAGGCTGGAGTCACCCTCGAAATGTATATTTTCTATCCCTTCGAAAAGGTTTAAATACTTGAGGCTGGCAATGCCCACCCGGCCTGAGTCATTATAGGCTTGCCATGTCCGATCGGTTTTTACCCAGGTAATATCGTCTCGCGAAGAGATAAAACGGATGTACTCTTCGCCCCGGGGCAGGAGCAAGCTGTCCGTGGAGATTTTATTGCTGGTGGGGGAGTAGGTTTTCACCACGAGGTCCGTGAAAAAATACGCCTTGTTACCAATAACCCTGGGCACGATGGTGGCCGAGAAATCATCCGCGACAGGGTATTTGTTTATACTTATATTTTCAAAATCGCCGTTCCATTGCACGCAAAAGGCCGAGTATTCGCCGCCGGCCCATAACCCGTGGGCACCGTTCAGCGCGATGGCAAAGATATTCTCGGGCAAGGTGTCAAGGGCCAGTTTCTCGATCCACCCGTCTTTTTCTTTTTGATACACGAACAAGCCCTCGTTGGCACATACAAAAACTTGTTCACTGTTAAATTTCGACGGGAATATTGAATTCACGTACAATTTTCGGGAAACCAGTGAAGCCTTGTTTTCTTTTATCTCGTACATGCCCGTGTTGGCAGCTACCAGGAGGCTGTTTCGGGTACGGGCCAGTTGTTTGCACTTGTCTTTCAAGCCTTCTATCTTTTTATAGCTGTGGCTGATAGATTGTAAGGAGTAGATTTTCTTGCTCCTGAATTTTTCGGCAGGTTCTTCCCTTTGTTTTTGTTCTTCTTCCTGTTTTGATTGGAATATCTCGGTAACGGGTTTTTCAATTTTCTTAAAAACCCTGGCAAAGAACCCCTTCTTTTTCTTGCCTTTGTCGTCGTTTTTTTCTTCTTCAGCTTCTTCTGGCCCGGGTTCAGGCTTGGGTTTTGGTTTGGGCTTCACTTTCACGCGCACGATTTTTTCTTCATAATCCCTTTTTTCCGTCAGGTGGTATACCCCCTCGTTGGTGCCCAGGTATATCTGGTTTTTGAACATGGTAGCAGAAAGCAAATTCCCGCGCAAGCCGGGGTAATAGTTGAAGGTACGCAAGGGCAAGGACAAGTCAATTCGGCTAATGCCCATTTGATGGGAAACCCATAGGCCACTGCCCAGGTCCGTGCCCATCGAGAATATCTCGTCATCCGGCAAGCCCGTGGAGTAGTTCACGGTAAAGTCGGTTTCTCTATTATTTTTATTGATGATAAGAACGCCCCCGATTAGTGTTGATAAAGCAAAAGAGCTATCATTTAGATTTTTGGCATTTGAAATCACGCTTTCATCTAGATAATCCTGATCCTCTGGCTTGTAGGGTGCAAAATCCTTTCCATCAAAAAGGTATAGCTTGTTGCGATCAGTCCCTACCAGGGTTTTGTTTTCATTAAAGGGGATGCCAAACAATAATTCCGCGTCCATTATCAAGTCATGCTTGCCCGGCCTTAACCTGAATGTGTCATTTTCGATGACATAAAGCTGCTCTTTTTCAGCAAGCATGTATATTTTCGAACGGTGTTTAAAATAGCCGTTCAGGTTTTCTCTTTCCGGAAACGGTGCCCTTGACACCATGCCTCTTTCTTGCCCGTCGGATTTATAAACTCCCCTTTCACCGATAAAGTAAATAAAACCCGAATCGGCTAAAATAGAGGCCACTAAACCCGCCTCTAGGGTATCGGGCCGAAGGGGGGTATACTGGTAATGGCCGGTCTGGTCTTTTTGCAGGTATCCAAAATCATCGCGTAAGCCGGTAAATATTTTATTAAATCGTGGCGTGGTAAAAATGACCGTTGGCACGTCCGGCGTTTTTACCAGGTCCCATTTTTGGCCGTCAAAAGCCAGAATGCCCCGGCTGTTGGCAAACAGCATATTCCCGTCAGGGGCTTGGGCCACCGACCAATGCTTGATGTCCATTCTCGAGGAAGCTTCGAAATTCGTGATAAAGGGGTTGCCGGTTTGCCCGAAAAGGGTAGAAGAAAGAACACTCAAGAGCAAACCGAGGATAATAACTGGAAATTTCTTGTATCGTACCATGACTTTTTACTTAAATCAAACCTGAAAAAGAATAACCTATAAGGTTGCAAGATAAATAAATCCCTGCTAAAAAGTCAAGTACGGGCATGAAATATTTATTAATTTTGTGCCCGGCCACTTTTTTGGTTGGTTGGCACTCGTTTTCTATCCCCAGGGTATCAAGCCAAGTCTATGTTCGACATAGCTTCCATGTTTCTCGGGTTGGCAATATTTTTCGAACCCGGGGTATACAGGAAATCAATGGTATCCTGGTACCGTTCCACGATCTTGCCCCGTACCATTTTCAAGGTACTGTTCAACATCCGGTTTTCTTCGGTAAACCCTTCGCTAAGGACTGCAATAGCCGGGGGGAGCCAGCGTTGTGGAAAAACTTCCTCGAATTCCCCGCCTTTACGGTACTTGTTAAGCTCTTCCTCGATTTTTTTCAAGATGGCTTTTTTTCCTTCATCAGGCTGTGCACTCATCCCGTTTTCCCTGAGCCATCGGTTCATGGCTTCTTTATTGGGCACCACCAGGGCCACAGTGTAGGGGTTCTGGTTGTTATAAAGCATGCATTGGTCGATAAAAGGCGAATTGTTCACGAAGGCTTCTTCAATGCTTTCCGGGCTAAATTTTTCACCATCGTCGGCGATCAGTAAGCTTTTAAAGCGCCCCAGCACGTACAAGAAACCGTCATGGTCCATGTAGCCCAGGTCGCCCGTGTACAACCAGCCCTCTTTAATAGTATTTCTCGTGGCTTCCTCGTTTTTCCAGTACCCTTGCATCACGTTTTCGCCTTTTACCACGATTTCGCCTTTTTCGCCAACTGCCAGTTCCTTGCCGTCTTCATCACAAATTTTCAAGTCCATGTTTTTAACCAGGTAGCCCGAGGAGCCCAACTTGTGCTTTTTCAAGGAATTAGACGATATAACCGGGGAGGCTTCGGAAAGCCCATACCCTTGGAACATGGGTATACCGATGGCGTAAAAGAAGCGTTGCAGGTCGCTGTTTAACAATGCACCGCCCCCGATAAAAAAGTCCAGTTTACCACCAAAACCTTCGCGTATCTTGCTAAATAGGATTTTATCATAAAGGTTTACCATAGGTTTGTAAATTTTTCGCCAGCCCTTGCCCTTGTCCCAGCCAATGCCATTGTACTTGTAAGCAGTTTTCAAGGCCGAGTTGAACAAGGCTTCGGCTATTTTGCCCTTTTCGCGGATGCCTTTCTCGATGTTTTTGCGAAAGTTCTTGGCCAGGGCCGGTACGCTCATTAGCAAATGGGGCTTAATTTCTTTGATGTTGACGGGGATATTTTTCAAGGTTTCCAAGGGTGTACTGCCCAATTGTATCGAGGCAATGCTCGCCCCCATACCCATGAAACAATAGATGCCCGCGGTATGTGCAAAAGCGTGGTCCCAGGGCAGGATCAAAAGGGTGCGATAATAATCGGGAATGTCCATCAATGAATAGGATTGCTCAACGTTTGCCGTGTAGTTGCGGTGGGATAGAATAATCCCTTTTGGATCGGCTGTGGTGCCGGATGTGTAGCATATATTGGCATAATCATCGGGCTTGACTGCCTTCCATGTTTTTTCAAATGCTTCCCATTCCTTTTCCAGGAATTCTTTACCGGATTCCAATACTTGCTGAAAGGATATCTCGTCTTTTTCAAGCTCTTCACCAGCCGGATCAAGTAAGATGTATTTCCCGATGGACTTCAGGGTTTTCTTGATGGGTTTAATTTTTTTAAATTGCCCGCCCGATACCACCATCATTTTTGATTCAGAATGGTTTAGCCTGAACTTAAGCTCGTCCGATTCGGTCAATTTTACCGACAAAGGCACGTTAATGGCCCCGGCGTATAAAATGCCCAGTTCTGACACGGCCCAGTCGTTACGGCCTTCAGACAACAGGGCCAGGCGATCCCCTTTTTGTATGCCCAGGGCCATTAGCCCGGCAGCGAACTGGTATACTTGTTCCTGGATTTGTTTATAGGTGAACCCTTGATATTCGTTCCCTGTTTTTTCCCACATGAAAACATTATCGGCAAAACGCCTTACGCTGTTTTCAAAAAAATCGGTTAAGGCTAGCATATCTGTTATTTTAGGTTTAAGAATGCATAAAAGTATAAAAAATTTAAAAGATGACAAGGCATGATTTTTGCAAAAGCTAGCACGAAAATCCTGTAGCCTTTATAGGCCTTAGGATTGATAAAGTCAAACGGGCTTGGCAAGTTATCATGTAAAACACTGAATATTAATGATATATTAAGTCTGGGCTGAATTGGTGAACTTTTTGAAATAAATAAGGTAAAATAATGGTTTTGTATAGATTGGCATTTAAAATAAAAATGTATATTCGCACGCATTTTGAATCTAATAAATGCTTGTACATAATGATGTAATTGGGCATGGACAGACGCTAATTAATGTAGAAACCTATGACTTGAGATAAAATGAGAAAACCAATGCTTGGGAATTTGCTCCGAAAACAAACCGGCCACGAAAAACCGCTCCCCAGGGGGGTCGTTATTGGCAACCGGATACCGAAAGATTATTTCGTGACGCGAGGGACTGGCGAAAGTGATATAACCGTTCACGCCGGTTCGTACCACCTTGCTTTGAAACAAGCGGGCATCGAGATGGCCAATATCATGACGTATTCTTCGATCCTACCTGGTATTGCCCGGAAAATTGATCGGCCGGCACATCTTGAACATGGTGCCGTGATGGAGACGATCATGGCCGTGGCCAATGGGCACAAGGGGGAAACTACCAGCGCCGGGATTATTTATGGCTGGTTGCACGAGCGTGAAACCGGTAATAAATACGGGGGCTTGGTTTGCGAGCATAATGGGAATTACGACTTAAGAGTATTAAGGAACAAGCTGGAAGCGAGCCTTAACGAGTTGTACATTAATGGTTTCGAGGAACAATATTTGCTCAAGGACATTGAAATCATCACGGAATCTTTCGTGCCGCACAAAGAATACGGGACAGCCCTGGCAGCATTATGTTTTACCAATTACCTGGTGCCGCTGGTTGATGGCTGACTGACATGTTTGATGATCCTTCTTCTTCAAAGAGCCCTGTTTTCACGCGCGACAGGCCATGAGTCAACTTCTTTCGGCCCGCACACCCCGGCTCCAGGCGGGCCTTGGTTTTAAGTAGTTCGATCAAGCGCCCGGCTTAGGGGTATTCTTGTTTTTTTTAATCATTGTATTTTTACTTACAAAAATCGATGAAGAACAAAACCGGAAATGGGTAAACAGTACGATATAATTTAGATGTATACTTGTTTTGTCAAATCGTTAGGGGTGGCAAGCACCTTTTATATATAGCTATAACCACTATTGTAGTTATAGCTGTTTATGGGGTGTTGATGATAATGAGCCCGAACTCATGCAAAAAGAGATTTTAAGTTTAGGTGTTCGTTGCGAGTCCCTTGAAATTGATTTAATGAATGAACAGAATATTGATTTATTGTTTGAAACAGCTCAAAAGAAATTGGGTTCACCTACGGTATTGATTAATAACGCCACTTACAGCACAATAACAGAAATTGAGAATATAGCACCACAAGAACTGGATAAACATTATTGAGCCTGGTATAAAAAGCATCTTTATTGCCAAACTCGTCGTTGTCGAGA
>CAZKIR010000229.1:0-6759 GCA_964552835.1 uncultured Bacteroidales bacterium | reverse complement strand
ATAAGCCACGAAATCATCAATAAAACCCGTGAAATTCCCGTTATATCGAATAGTATCTATTTTTTGCATGATATCCCAAATAGCAGAGTCTTCAAGTGGTTTCCCAGGAATATTTAACCTCTTCAAATCTCCCGCGTTTGTATGAAGGGTATCAATATTTGCATACAAAAAGGTATTTTCCATATCGGGCAAGCCAAACACATCAAAGTTAAAATTAACCCAGCTGGTATGTCCATACGAGAGGCACATGCTTTTTCCCTTGAACTGGCCAAGGGTCCCGGTTAAATGCCCCTGAAACAAAAATTCAGTATCGAATGCTATATCAAATGAAGTAAAGTAACTTAAATCCTGGAGGGAAACCAGGGATTTGTTAAGCAAGATATCAAAACCGATTTCGCCGGGCTGCTTTTTGGCCTTTTCCAAGCCCGGGTGTTCAACTTGCAGCTTAGGGAAAGATAAGCGGTTATATGGGGTCTTTAGTAAAAAATCTTTTAACAAGACACCCCTGGGCGAGTATTTTACCTCAGCCCGCAATTGTTCAAGGGAAAAACCACTTGATTCTGTTAAGCGTAACCCTTCGATCGAGAAGGACAAGGTATCCGAAAACTTTTTGAAACCCTCTAATACCAGGTTAAGCTCGGTTATCCCGATATTCAAAGGCGTAAACTTGGATAATTTGAACCGTTCAGCAGGATATTTTTTGTAATGAAACCGGCCATCCACGATTTGTAAAGATGGTGTAAGCACCTGCCATTTGCTTTCCATCGGTAGTGTTTTGATAAAATCAATTAAAAACTGGACATTGCTGGCTTTTTTCCCTTCTTTTACCGTTATGTTCGCCCGCGGGTTGGTTAACCGGATATTTTTCACATCCACGGTTTTATTTCCCAGGTTAATTTTTTTCACGGTAACTTTTGCCCTCGAGACAAACAAAAGGGTATCCTGGGCCTGATCTTCAATGTACAAATCATTTAACAAAATACTACGGAAAAAGGAGATATCCACCGCACCAATTTCAACATGTGCTTGTATTTTTTTAGAAATTTTTTTTGTCAAAAACTGAGTTAAAGTAGTCTGTACAAGCTGGTTCTGGACAATAAAATAGCTAAGTGAAGGCAAGGCGAGCATCACCAGCAAGAGAAACATTGCTATTTTTTTTAATTTTTTAATAGTTTTACCGTTTTTAACGTAACGCGAAAAAAATATAAATAGTTGGTTCTTTCAAGAGAAAAAGATAGCTTTATTGATTAATATGAAAAAAAATTCCCTAACGGTACTCGGCATTGAATCGTCATGTGATGACACTTCAGCCGCGATTATCCAAGATACATACCTTTTAACAAGCCTGATTGCCAACCAGGATATACACCGGCAATACGGGGGTGTGGTCCCCGAGTTGGCCTCACGGGCCCATCAGCAAAATATCATTCCCGTGGTCGATCAAGCCATTCAAAAGGCGGGTATACAGCCCCATGATATAGATGCATTGGCTTTCACGAGAGGGCCCGGGCTACTTGGTTCGCTCATGGTGGGCACTTCGTTCGCCAAAGGAATGTCTATGGCCTTGGGAGTTCCCTTGCTTCAGGTAAACCACTTGCAAGGGCATATTTTATCCCATTTTATCCTGGAAAAAAATAAACCAAAAAATGTGCCAGGCTTTCCATTCTTGTGCCTTCTCGTATCAGGGGGGCATACCCAACTAGTTGTGGTGCACGACTACCTGAAAATGGAAATCATTGGCCAAACCATTGACGATGCCTCGGGAGAAGCCTTTGACAAGTGTGCCAAGATGATGGGGTTTCCCTACCCCGGTGGCCCGCTGGTAGACAAGCATGCCAAACAAGGTAACCCGCTTGCCTTTGAATTTAGCAAACCCAATATACCAGGCTACGACTATAGTTTTAGCGGTTTAAAAACCAGTTTCTTATATTTCCTGCGTGACCAGGTAAAGAAAAATAAAAATTTCGTGGAGGAGAACCTGGACAACTTGTGCGCCTCGCTACAAAAAACCATTATAGACATCCTCCTGCACAAGCTGTTAAAAGCTAGTCAGAAAAAGGGAATAAAAAAAATCGCGCTGGCCGGTGGCGTGGCCGCTAACAGCGGGCTGCGCGGGGCCATAAAAGAAACAGCCAAAACCAGGAACTGGGAAATTTATTTACCCGAGCTCAAGTTTACCACGGACAATGCTGCCATGATAGCTATAACGGGGTATTACCAGTATTTAGACGAACAATTCGCGGAATTAAGTGTTGAACCAAAAGCCCGGTTAAAATTTTAATCATACCGAGCTATTTTTTATAATTGATCAAAAATTTATTTTATGAAGCAAACTGTCCTCGCGTTAATAGCTTTTTTAATTTTACCGGTTTGGATAAATGCCCAAGAAAACGGGATCGGCGAAAACGATAAAGGAATTGCCAAAGTCAAATGGTACTCGGTTAAAAAGGCACAGGAACTAAACGAGAAAAACCCCAGGAAAATATTAATCGACGTGTACACGGATTGGTGTGGCTGGTGCAAGAAAATGGATCAAAACACCTTTAGTCACCCTGAAATAGCTAAATACTTGAACGAAAAATACTACCCCGTGAAATTCAACGCGGAATCTACCGAACCGGTGGTTTTTAATGGCCAACGTTTCGAGAACAAGGGAGAAGGGCGCCGGGCAACACATCAGTTGGCCATTCACTTGTTAAACGGGAAAATGGCCTACCCCTCCATCGCATACTTAAACGAGGATTACCAGTTGTTAAGCCCTGTACCCGGTTATTATACCCCTGCACAACTAGAGCCCATCATCAAATTTTTTGGCGAAGAGGTATACAAGAAGCAATCTTGGGAAGAATACAAGACTACTTTTCAAGGTGAAATTGATTAAAGGGACCATTAAAAAGAGAAATTTTTAGACCATGCTCATTAAAGATAATCCTCAAAATACTGGGTTATTTTTTTCAACAGGTGTATACGGTCCCTCCCCCCTATTCCATGGTCATGGTCAGGATAAACGAAATAATCCACTAGCTTGCCCTTGTCAATGCATTTCTCGATAAACCTCAAACTGTGTTGCCAAACCACAGTGGAATCTTGCGCCCCATGAACCATTAACAACCTACCGTCCAATCCGTCAACATGATTTAACAAGTTGGTTTTCTCGTATCCGTCAGGATTGTCCGCGGGAGTGTCCATATACCGCTCGGTATACATCACCTCGTATAGTTTCCAGTCGATCACTGGAGCCCCGGCCACCCCAACAGAAAATTCACCCGGGTTGTTCAGCATCAGGTTGGTTGTCATATAGCCCCCGTAACTCCATCCATACACCCCCACACGGTTCATGTTCACGAAGCCTTGATCAGCCAGGAACTTGATACCGGTTAATTGATCTTGTCTCTCGATTTCACCGAGCCGCCGAAATGTTTGGCTTTCAAATTCCATTCCCCGGTTGGCAGCACCCCGGTTATCCAATGAAAAAATCACGTAGCCCCCCTGCGACATGTAAAAATCCCACAAACTGGCACCGCCAAGCCATTCATTCTTGACCAGTTGCACATGTGGCCCGCCATACACGTACACGATGGCAGGGTAATTCCCGTTTGGGGTAAATCCCACGGGTTTGACCATCCGGTAGTATAATTTCTCACCGTTTTCGGCGGTAATGTTAGAAATCTCTATATCCCCCACCCCGTATCCCTCCAGCGGGTTTTTGGCCGTGAGAAGGTTTTTCACGGGTTTTCCTTCTACATCCAAAACAATAATCTTGTTCGGGGTATCAATGTTCGAGTATTTATCAATATAAAATGTACTGGCACTATTCATTAATACTTCATGGGTACCTGCTTCACTGGTAAACCTTTTCATCTCGCCGGTATGAATGTTAACCCGGTAAAAATGGCGTTCAACGGGGCTTTGTTCCGTGGCCGTGAAAAAGAAATTTTCTTCTTCTTTGTCAAAGCCTTCCACCTTGGTTATGCTCCAGGGGCCATCGGTAATTTGCTTTAACAAACTGCCATTCTCGTGATACAAGTAAACATGGTAATACCCGCTACGCCGGCTTATCCAGAGAAACTGGTGTGGCCGGGTTTCAAGGAACCGCGCCGGGTGAAGCGGTTCCACGTATTTTTCATTGCTTTCCTCGAACAAGGTAACCAACATTTGCCCCGACAAAACATCGTAGCTATTTAATTTCATATGGTTTTGATCACGGTTTACTTCCGCTACGAGCAAGGATTTACTATCGGGGGCCCAAGACAGGTTGGTAAAATACCTGTCTGTTGGCATGCCAGTTTGTAAAAAATAATAACGGGCCGAATCTATCGGGTAAATACCAATTTTTATTTCGTGGCTTGTCATGCCAGCCATGGGGTAACGTACAGGGTAATGGTTCGCGATCCTGGCACCGGTTTTCACCAGGGGATATTCCGTTACCATTGTTTCGTCCTTGTGGTAAAAGGCCAGGAATTTTCCATCGGGCGACCAGAAAGTTCCCTTGTCAATCCCAAATTCCCCGCGATGTACCTCTTGCCCGCTCACGATTCCTTTCTGCTGATTGTCAGTTACTTGAATAGACAGATTGGACGGGGTAGCGATAAACAGGTTATTCCCGATCGTGTAGGCCACGTTGCCCGTGGCACTGCATACATCGATATTTTTAGCGCCCTTTGGGAAGCGCACCATGGCAACCACTTTTTTTCTACTAACATTTACCCTCGCGTAAACTGTTTCGCTATGAAACGCAAAAATATTATAATCAAGCCATCTAATTTTCGGGAATTTTTGCATAGTGGGCGCCCCGTTAAGGCCCATCATCTCGTTTAGTTGAATCAAGGTAAGCAGGGGGTAAGCGCGGCTAAGCACCGCATTTTGTTGCATCAAGTTCTCATTTTCCACGAAAGTAAAATAATTCGTGTTGCTCCTCCATTGTAGTTGTTCGATGTCCTCGGGTTTCAGTTCATCCCGTGCACCCAGTGCTGCCTGTTCAATGCTTAACCTTTTTTTTTGGCCATTTGCCGGACAAGCGAGAATAAATACAATTGATAATAATAGACTAAAAATTTTTTTCAATATCCTTTTTGTCATAACACAATTAATTGAATCACAGGTATCATTTATGTATCGCGCTAAATTATAATAATCGTTATTGAAATAAAAGGAAATTTTGAGGAAGTCGTTTCTTTTGTAAATAACGGGAATTTTTATTTCTTTACCTGCCATATTCATGAATAGTTAAGAAAAAGATGTCATTTGAACCAATAGATTGGGTATTAATCGGGGGATACTTGGTTGTGTCCCTACTAATCGGTTTAAAATTCAGGAAAAATGCAGGAAAAAGCCTTAACGATTTTTTTCTTGGTGGCCGTAACCTTCCCTGGTACATTGCCGGCATTTCCATGGTTGCCACCACTTTCGCGGCAGACACCCCCTTGGCCGTCACGGAGCTTGTAAACTATCACGGTATATCGGGCAACTGGTTATGGTGGAACATGCTGATCGGGGGTATGTTAACAACCTTTTTCTTCGCCAAGTATTTTCATAAAGCCAATATCCTCACCGAACTCGAGTTAATAGAAATTCGCTATAGCGGTAAACCTGCCGCGATACTGCGCGGGTTCAAAGCCATCTACCTGGGTTTGTTTATCAACACCTTGATCCTGGGTTGGGTCAACCTTGCCCTGGTTTCTATCCTTACTGTTTTCACTGGCATCCCGGCAGGCCAATTAATATGGTACGTGGCTGCTGCCATGTTTATATCCGCGTTTTATTCCACTTTATCAGGATTACGTGGAGTAGTGTTTACTGATACGGTACAGTTTATTATCGCGATTTCCGGCTCGATTATCCTTGCCATTGCCGTGCTTTCATCAGATAAGATTGGTGGGGTTGAAAGATTGAAAGCACAAGTACCGGATTGGTCTTTACAATTTTTTCCCAGCATCGGCGGGGATGCCTCCGCGGCCTCTATCGGAAAATCCTTGAGCATTGGCCTGGGGGCTTTTCTAGCTTATATAGGGGTACAATGGTGGGCCAGTTGGTACCCGGGCGCCGAACCAGGAGGGGGCGGTTATATTGCCCAACGCATGATGAGCACGAAAAACGAGAAACACGCGATTTGGGCCACCCTTTTTTTTCAAATTGCCCATTACACCCTTCGGCCTTGGCCGTGGATACTAGTTGGCCTGGCTACTTTTGTTTTATACCCGGATCTCCCGGAAGCCGACAAGAAACTAGGGTACGTGATGGCGATCCGGGATTACCTGCCCGGAGGCCTGAAAGGTTTATTGGTCATGGCCTTACTGGCCGCCTACATGAGCACCGTGTCAACTCAACTTAACTGGGGCGCCAGCTATATGGTGAACGATTTTTACAAACGTTTTTTTAAATTACCCGATAAAACACCCCATGAGCAAGAAAAACACCTGGTGCTTATTAGCCGAATTATTACGCTCCTTATCATGATAATAAGCCTGTACGTTACTACCCGGATAACGTCTATATCAAAAGTATGGCAGTTTTTACTCGAATGTGGTGCGGGATTGGGCTTGGTTTTGATATTGCGATGGTACTGGTGGCGGGTGAACGCCTGGAGCGAGATAAGCGCTACCATCGCCCCGTTTATCGGCTACGCCCTGGCCAGGACAATCTTTCATTGGGCATTCCCCACTAGTTTTTTCTTCACGGTTGGTTTTACCACCCTGATCTGGATCGTGGTTACCTTTAGCACCCGGCCCACCAACCAGGCCACCCTTGAAAATTTTATAA
>CAZKIR010000228.1:0-6790 GCA_964552835.1 uncultured Bacteroidales bacterium | reverse complement strand
GCCCGGGGAATTGAAAAACGAAAGGGTTTATCGTTCCATGGATGGCATCCTGTTCAAGGGCCAAGTGTATATTATGAACCTTGACGGGAAAAACCTGAAAAAAATCCCTTCCAAGATCAGGAAATTTAAAAACTTGCAAGAACTGTACCTGCGTAATAACCAGATATCCGAGGTGCCCCCGGAAGTTTTCGAGCTGCAAAAACTTCAAAAACTCATGCTCGGCGAAAACAACATCCGTGAAATCCCACGAGGGATAAACCGGTTAAAAAACCTGGAAGAACTGGATTTGTTCGGGAACCAATTGGAAACTTTGCCACCCGGGCTTGGCCAGTTGTCAAAGCTTAAAAAAATTGATTTGAATTGGAACAGCTTGAAATCTTTGCCTGTATCCATCGGGGAACTAGAAAACCTGGAAGATTTGTACCTGGAAAGAAACCAGTTGGCTTCCCTTCCCGAGGAAATGGGCCAACTGGAAAAACTAAAATCCCTGCGGGTTTCAGAAAACAATTTAAAAAAACTGCCCGAGAACATTGGAAACATGCAACTCGCGCCGGAGTTTAATTGCAGCAACAATCAATTGGAAAGCCTTCCCTCCTCGATAGGAAAACTTACTGGTTTAACTTCTTTGACCCTATCAAACAATAACCTGAGGGAATTGCCCCAGGAACTGGGAAACCTGGTGAACCTGGAAGAATTGTACGTGGAAAGTAACAAGTTGACCGCGGTTACCGGGAATGCTATCAACCTTCCAAAACTCCAAACCCTTTACCTCGGCTTAAACCAGATACAATATATTAATGCCTCCATGGACAAGTTAACCGAACTTGAAAAGTTTGAATTGAGCGTGAACAACCTGTCAGCCTTGCCAGCGAACATAAAAAAAGCTGTTAATTTAAGGTGGCTGGACGCTTCCCGAAACCGGATAAAAAAAATATCTTCTGATATTTCTGCTTTAACAAACCTGGAAATCCTTGATTTGTCGTACAACGAGATATACAGCTTTACCAAACACGTGGGGGGCTTGGACAACCTGAAAAAACTTGATTTACAAGATAACGGGTTGCTCTACTTGCACCCTAATTTTAATCAATTAAAAAGCCTGGAAGAGTTGCATTTGGAAAACAACAGGCTGAATGATTTTCAACAAAAGCAAGTAAAAAAGTTCTTGCCCGGCACGAAAATTTATTTTTAATCCTGCCCGGCTTTTTATACTTTCGTTACCAAACAAAATGCTATTATGGTCAACAAGAAAACCATCGGGAAAATCGTGTTTTTCTTCGGGATTGCCCTGATGATGGCGGCCATTTTTACTGGTAAATTTATTATCCCGGCGATACAGGATACAGGTTTACATTTTGTGCTTGAAGGTACCGATTTACGTGCTAAGTTCCTGTTTTCATTTTTCGGTGCTGGTTTTCCCCTGGGGGCAGGGGCCACGATTATTGGCGCGGCCATCTTCGCAAAGACCGGGCGAAAGCGCTTGTGGTTTTTTTTCTGGATCCTTTTACTAGCTGCCGTGATACTTTCGATTCTCCCCGAGTTGCTGACCGGGCAAAAAAGCCTTGCATTTTACGGTTTTTGTTGTGGTATCATCCTTATCGTGTTTATCCTCATTACCTGGTTTTGGGCCCGTAACCGCATTAAACTTTCCCGCTTGGAGCAATTTTCGACAGATTTAAAAATGGCGGGCCTGTTTTTTTTCGTGATTGGTTCCTGGGAACTTTGTGGACTGGGCATTTTGCCATTTTTTACTTTCTATCCCGAGAGCATTCAAGATTACCAAAGCCTCGCGTTTGCCGTGGCCCAAACAAAACTCGTCCTTTTCATGTTTTCCATCGGTTGGCTTTTCATCCTGGCTTCAGTTATTGAAAAATACTGCGTGAACAAGAAGGAATAGCACTATATTTATTAGTTTCTGCAGCGTGAACATTTTACGATGCCCTGGGTTACCATATTGTAAAAACAAACTCTTTTTATGCAAGTGAAAGAAAACCTTGGCCTGTTAATTTTTGGCGCTTCAGGTGATTTGGCCGCGAGAAGGTGGATCCCGGCTTTATATGATTTATTTTATCAAAAATCTTATAACAACTCTTTTCTTGACCAATTAGAGCCAGCGCTTAAATCTTTTGTGAATTATAATAGGAAAAATAATTTTGTTTTCACTATTGACTTTGTTTTATTTTTCTTAATTTTATCGTGAATAGCAATAACTAAGCTTAACAAAGGGCGTATTGATTCGATGAGTGCAAAAATTAATATATATAAGGATAAAAAAGAACTTGCCAAGGTTTTCTCCAAGAGGTTGAAACAAATTCTTGATAAAAAACTCAAGAAGGGAAGGGAAGTGAATTTATTGTTGCCAGGTGGTTTCACGCCAAACCTCGTGTACGAGTATATTTCGGCGAACATTGCCCATAAAATTGACTGGGGCAAGCTACACCTTTTCTGGGGTGACGAACGGTGCGTGCCTTCCGACCACCCGGAAAGTAATTTCGGGATGGCCAATAAATACCTCATTAGCTCACTTGACATACCATTGCACAACATCCACCCCATCGTGGGCGAAAGCCATCCTTTTCTGGAGGCTGATCGGTACACCTCCGTGGTAAATAAACATTTTAATATCGTGAACGAGATACCCCGCTTTGATATAATTATCCTGGGGATGGGGGACGATGGGCATACTGCTTCCATGTTCCCTGGCCAGTTGGAACTTTTTCATTCCAACAGGCTTTTTGAAGTGTGCGTACACCCGGAAACTAATCAAACCCGGATATCTGCTACAGGAAAGGTTTTAAATCACGGGGAACACGTGTTTTTTCTGGTAACCGGTGATAAAAAAGCCGAGATGGCGCGTACCGTGCTAAGGGGGATTGAAGGTTCTGAAAATTTACCTGCTTACCTGGTCAAACCCGAATCGGGCAACCTGGAGTGGTACCTTGACAAAGCTGCCGCACGGTATATATAGTTTCGTTCTTGCTCAAAATCATAACTTATTACCTAAGTTGAGCGGTTGGAGCATAGCGGACAAGCGCTTTACATAGAGTCAACCCCGATTTAGAGTTTGTTGTCTTTCACAAACGAAGTGCAGTGAAAGGCTTACAAAGTCTTTATTCCCGTTACACGGGAAAGGCTGTGAGCAAGAATTGCTCAATTTGGGTTGTTAATCAGCTTAAAACAAATTTAGGTATAAAATAGCTAGGCCAAGCAGATCAAAGACAAGGCCATGAACACCCTGTTTGTTTTTATGTTATACAGGTGAGAACTTTTACTTTTTGATTTTTTTACAGCAAACCAAAAACCTGTTTAGCCATGGCACTAAAAAAATTAACCAAAGAGCAATTAATAAAAATTTTAGAAGAGATATACGGGAGAAGGAAAACTTTCCCGGACGAACACTTGGAAGAAATCCTTGAAAAGCTTCATGGGGAGCTAGAAGAAAAAAATTCTGTTTATATAGAGGGGATTGGTACTTTTATAAAGAAAAAAGTAAAAGACACCGGAGACTATCGTATCCATTACAAACCCCTGGCGAAAAGACAACTTGACTTTCAATCCATGAGGGGGCATTCGCTGTTTCGCCGACGTTCGCCATCCAGAAGGGATACACGGAAATTATTCAGGGTCTCGGGTTGGGTTGTTTTTATCCTTATCCTTCTTATTATCGTAATTGCCGGGCGGTTTTTAAACCTCTTTGAAACTTCCGAGGATCGGATTTTAATACAAGATTCCCTTATCCAGGAAAAACTAGAGATGGATACGGCCCGGGCAGATAGCTTGCAAATCCCTACTGGGGAATAAACTGGTAGGTTAAGGTGCCTTTTTGCCTGTCGGGGGCCGAGGGATCCGCGTTAAATTTCGAGTTTTGGGCGGCATTCAAGGCTGCTTCTACCAGGCAGTCGTTGCCGGTGTTTTCTTGTAGCTCGTCGATACTGGCTTTCATCACGTTCCCGGTTTGGTCAACCCATATGCCCAAGCTAACGATACCGCCCCCTTCACATTTGTAAACCGGCACGGGCATGTACACGTCATACCGGTTTTCGAGCTCGTAAGTAATAGTAGTCGGCCCCTTGTAATAGGTTTTTTCCCCGGGCGTGTTTTTTTTGGCTTCTTTTTTCACGTTTTTTCCCCGTGGTCCCTGAATTTTTTCCCTGCTCTTGTCTTCTTGGCTAAAATATTTTTCATATTCTTCCCCCAGTGCGTCTTGCAGTACTTTTTTACGGTAATCTTCGGTCATTTCCTGTTGTTCACCCTGGGATTGGTAATCTCCATAAAGTTTTTTCTCGGCCTCGTTTAGTTTTGACAACTTGGCAGCGTAGTTTGAATAATTCTTCTCTATATAATCGTCTACCGAAACATCGTTTATTTTCGAGATTGACCGGGTTTCCTCCGGAATTTCCCGCTCTTCTTCCGGGAACTCGATAATAATCTGACTGGTATCCTCCTGTTTCATCGTGGATATCCGCACGATCAAGAACAAGTTGATCAAGGCCAAATGGAAGATGATGGTCCCGAGGATCCCGTTTTTATGTTCTTTGATAAAATCTAACATGATATAATCTACCCATCAAAATTAATGCAAATATTGTATTTGAATGACAAAAACGGTATAAAAGTTGCTACTGTTCGCTTCTGATGATATTTTTAGTCCTGGCTAAAACGATTATAGGGCAAAACATGTTTTTTATTCATGGTTGACCGCAAGAAATTACCTTATATCGCGTCTAAACTGTATTGTTCATTCAATTAATAAATTTAACTTTTCGAGGGATATGAAAGTATTTAACTATTTATTACTTGCCCTTGCATTAACTGGGCAGGTAACATTGGCGGAATCAAGCGGGAAAAACACTGATGAAATGGAAAGTGGAAAAGGCATAGTAAAAGGGGCCTTGGTAGAAGCAAAGTCGAAAGATCCCGTTGAATACGCGTCGGTGAGCCTGCACAAGTTACAAGACTCGAGCCTGGTAACAGGAAAAATAACGGATCAACAAGGGCAATTTCAACTGCAAAATATCCCTTACGGGGATTATTACCTGAACATTAGCTTCGTGGGTTTTGAAAGTAAGCAAGTAGAGAAAATATCCATTCAGGAAGATAATAAGTTTACCGACCTGGGCACCATTCTGCTATCCCCTTCGGTTACTAACCTTGAAGAAGTAGAAGTTGTGGCACTACGCCCGGAAATGGAATACAAGATTGACAAAAAGGTCGTGAACGTTTCGGACAACCTGACTTCTGTTGGCGGCACTGCCGTCCAGGCATTAGAAAATATCCCGGCCATCCAAACAGACATTGATGGCAACGTGACCTTGCGGGGAAGTTCAAATTTCACGGTATTGATTGATGGAAAACCCAGCGTGCTGGAGGGCAGTGAAGCCTTACGGCAAATACCTTCAAGTGCCATCGACCGGATTGAAGTGATCACCAACCCATCGGTTAAGCATGATCCTGACGGCCTGGCAGGAATCATTAACGTGATCCTGAAAAAAGACCGCCAAAAAGGTTTTAACGGGATGATCAATGCATCGGGTGGCAGCTTTAACCAATACAGTGGTAATGTTTTGGTAAATTATCGCACCCGGAAGTTTAACGTGTTCGGGGGCGTGGAAGTAAACGATCGGCCTTTCCCGGGTACCCATGAACAAGAAAAGGAAATCCACCGGAACGATTCTGTTTTTTTCTTGCATTTTGATTCGGACCGCGACAGGAACCACGGGGGTTACCAGTTTAAAGCCGGTACTGATATATATTTCAATGAATCGAATACCTTGTCTATTTCCGGGAATTACGGGAACCGGAATTTCCGTATGTCTTCTATTGGTGAATACCACGAGTACAGTGATCCCTTGGTCCAGCACCAGTATTATTACCGGGAAAGCGATTTCCTGGTTAACGGGGGTTACTACCGGGCCATCGCCGATTACCTGCATACTTTTCACCGGGAAGGTTCAAAAATCCAGGCAAACATGCAGTACAGCAGGCGAAACGGCAATGACACCGACGATTTCCTGGAATATAATACCGATAATTCCTACAGAAGGGTAGGTTTGGATTCCATGTCTACCCACTCGATCGAGGATAATACCCGGGATGAATACCGGGGCGAAATAGATTTCGTGTGGCCCGTGGGCCGGGATGGCAAGATCGAAGCCGGTTACCAAACCCGTTACAACACGGGCAGCGCTGATTTCGCGTATTTTATCAATGATTTTCAAAACAATGTAAGCCGTGGAGATACCCTGTTCAACGAAATTCAGTTTAACCGGATAATCCAAAGTGTTTACCTGAGCTATGCCGATAGCCTTCTCGGGTTTAATTACCAGCTGGGGGTTAGGGGAGAATATACCCACCGTGTTATTGACCAGTTAACCACGGGCGAAAGCTACCCGGTAGAACAGTTCCCGGTTTTCCCGGCTATGCATGTTTCCAGGCAGTTGCCCGCCGGCCAGCAAGTTCAATTAAGTTATAGCCGCCGAATCAACCGGCCGCGCTCCTGGTACCTTGATCCTTTTCCGTATTATCGGGATCCCAGTAACATGCGCATCGGTAACCCGGCCCTGAAACCCGAGTACGTGGATTCGTACGAGTTGAACTACCAGAAACGTTTCGGTAAAAATTTCGTGGCAGCCGAGGCTTATGTTCGATATACACATGACATGATTACCCGCAGCCACAAGCAAGATTCTGCCAGTAACCTTATGATCCACACTTTTGATAACGTGGACAATGACCGTTCCATTGGCCTGGAAATCATGGGAAACCTCAGGCCTTTTAAATGGTGGGACCA
>CAZKIR010000227.1:0-6808 GCA_964552835.1 uncultured Bacteroidales bacterium | reverse complement strand
ATACTGGTGTTCCATCCAACATAAGGATGGTTCCTTTGATGAATTTTACCCTTATGAGCGGGGATGGGTAGGGCCCACGGCCTTTACTTCCTATACGGTTATCGAGGCATTCAACCTGATGAGAGATGAAATGGGCGTAGGGGACAGGGAAATTGTTTTGCACGCGATAAAAAAAGCCGCTTACTTCATCGGGAAAGGGGAGACGGAAGAAGACCACCTGGCAAACCATCACGCCATGGCCTGCCTGGCCCTATGGAAAGCTTATGAATTATTAAAAGAAGAACCCTTAAAAGAAGCATTCGGGCGTGCCTTTGAAAGATTTTTAACCTACCACGAGGAAACCGAGGGGTGGTCGAGGGAATATGACGGTACCGACCCGGGTTACTTGTCGGCCACGGTTTCATTTCTCGGTAAAGTATACCAAACCAACAAGGACGAGCGTATTTTAAAGGTATTGCAACAATCCGTGGATTTTTCGTCTTATTTTGTTTACCCGAATGGTTATTACGCTGGAAGTACTGGCAGCCGTAATACCTTACATTTTTACCCGCACGGGTACGAGATACTGGGAAAAAAATATCCCATGGCACAGGGCATTGCCGGGAAAATGTTAAAAGGGTTGTCAGAAGATAAGCTCGTGCCGCCTGAAATCATGTCCGACCGTTATCTTTTTTACCGCGTGCCAGAGCTTTTGTTATCCTACCTGGATTATTCAGGCCGGTCACCAGAACTGCCCCCCCTGCCATATCAAAAAGAAAATTTCACGAGATATTTTGATAAAGCAAAAATATATGCCCGGGTATCAGGTAACAATTATATTCTTGCCAACCTGTCAAAAGGCGGGGTTATCAAGGTTTTTGACCGGGAAACAGGCAAGATAAAAATGAACGATTGTGGCGTGGTGGGGCAGTTAACGGATGGAAAAAATGTTACATCTCAATGGATTGATAAAAAACATTATATTGACGTGAAGGATAATGCCTGGGAAGTAAGCGGGCAGATGAACGTCGTGCCATCGAACAAGCTTTTTACCCCTTTTAAGTTGATCTTGTTCAGGGTAGTATTGATGTTGTTGGGTTGGATACCTGCTTTTGCCCACTTTTTAAAAGGGCAGATACGAAAAGCACTGATTTTGGGCAACCGTACAGTGCCCGTGAATTTTAAAAGAAGATTCAGCTTGGGGGATGAAATCATCTTGGAGACCCAAGTACAAATCAAGGGCAATGTTTCCTTCAAATCGGTAACAATCGGTGACGAGTTTTTCGTGCGCCACGTGCCCCAAAGCCGTTTTTTTCAAAGCCAGGAACTGGAGGTCAGCGGCTACATTTTAACAGGTGAAGAGGTTAGTGGATTGAACAAAAATAAGTCCTATCAGAAAAAAACATTGATAAAAAACATGTTATAATGAGTGATAATAAAAACATCGGGGTACTGGATCAAAAATACGCGCTTGAACGGCTACAAAAGCCTGAATTAATTTATCGTTACAAAACCAGGGCACTATTTGTATGTGAAGCCATCAAAAAACATGTTGGAAAAGATAAAGGGTTAAATATTATAGATTTTGGCGCTGCTGAAGGATTGACCATTAAAGAAATGGATCGTTTGCTGCCTGGTAATAAACTGGTGGGTGTAGAGTATTCGGAAGATTTATTAAACCTGGCCCCGGAACTTCCCGCGAATGTCTCCATGGTCCAGGGCGATGTTACAAAGCTTGGCAAGGAAATAAAATCAAAAAAATATGATGCCATCTCGGCGCTTGCCATACTGGAACATATTAAAGAACCTGTAAAAGTTTTAAAAGAAGCAAACGGGATATTGAACCCCGGTGGCGTTTTTATAGCCACCTCCCCCAGTCCCTTATGGGATGATATCTCCACCAAGTTGGGCTTGTTAAGGGACGAACAGCACGAGATCGAGATCAATAAAAAAATTATGAGAGAAATGTGCGCCGAATCTGGATTCGAATGGATTGAATTCAAACGGTTCATGTGGGCACCTGTTTCTTTTTTGCCTTACTTGAAAATACCTGTATCCCCGGCATTTTCATTAAAGACAGATGGTATAATGGAGAAAACGGGTATTTTTAGCTGGTTATTTGTTAATCAGGCTTTTATATTTAGAAAACCCAACCCGGCGTAGCCAGGGCCAGAGATTCTATGCATGAATTTTAATTATAGGGTACTAAAAAAATATTTAATCAGGGGAATTGGTATTATTTTATTAATAATACTATTAATTTCGGTTGATTTTGCCCAACTTATGGACAACTTGGGCAATATTCAACCAAAATATCTATTATTCGCGTCTATATGGCTTGTTTTAATATATTTTTTTAAAGCCTTACGATGGAAGGTGCTGTTGAAAAGTGTTTCCCTTCGATATTCTTTTTTAAAGTGCCTGCTGGTGTTTGCCAGCTCTAATTTTATCGCTTTTATTACGCCCGGGCGGGTTGGTGAAATCGCGAAAGCATTCTATCTTAAAGAAGATCAGGGGGTGCCGTTTTCCAAATCATTCCCTACCGTTATATTCGACAGGCTATTTGATATTTATTTTTTGCTGGCGTTTTCATTTTATGGAATAATTAAATTTGCCCTTCACGGGCAATTTGGCATTTATACTTACCTGTTCTTACTTATAATATTATTATTGCCTTTTATATTATTGTTCAAGCCAATTTCCCTGCCTTTATTAAGGTTTATTTTTTCCTTGAAAGTTTTCAAGTCGTTCCAGGAGCGATTTTTACTGTTTAGCGAATCCTTTTATGGTACGGTGGTTAAACTGGTAAACCCCAGGTTAGTTATAGCCTTGATATTGACCTTGTCAGCTTATCTTGTTTTGTTTTACATGGGGCATTTATTGTTAAAATCCATGGGGATAACAATTGAATTCTTTACCATCGCCATATTTATATCTGTTGCCAATGTATTATCATTTATCCCGGTATCGGTTTCCGGGATAGGGACTAGAGAGGCTAGCCTTGTATTTCTCTTTAAATTGATTGATAAACCACCTGAAGAAGCTATTTTGTTCTCGTTTCTCTTGTTTTTTGTTTTTTATGCAATTGGCGGCATATACGGTTTTATCGCGTATACTATTAAGCCTGTTCGTTTTAAAAATTTAAAGGCAAGTTAAATGACACCACTAGGGCACGTTTCGATATCATATATATGCGGAAAAACCATAAAGAGATTTAGTTTATTTGGCCTGATGGCTGGGGCTATTATTCCTGATCTGGATTGGTTATTATATCCATTTGATTTTTTTAATAAAATACACAGGGTATTTAGCCATAATATTTTTTTTACCATTTTATTGGCTTTTATTGGCTTTCTTTTAGCAAAAAGGGGAAATAAAATCCCTGTAATGCTTGGTTTATTTTTTGGAATGCTGTTACATATCTTTTTTGATTCAATTATTGATACAAACCCCTCCAATGGGATTGGTGTTGCATGGTTTTGGCCACTATCAGAAAGGCATTACGCGCCATTTAATCTTGCAGGAAAGTCATTGGTGCATGGGTTGAATTGGAATACCGGCTTTATTGAAATAGCAAAGGTAAGCATGAAGTATTTCTTGTTCGAAATTCCTTTCATCTTAATTTTCTCTCTGCTCGTGTTACGGGATATAAGAAATAAACATAAACGCGTTAATTTAGGAACTTGATTAGTATATTATCGACAAGGACTTCTGTTTCTCCTTTGTTCCATAAATATACCTTAAAAATATCACTTGCAGATAGTTCCTTTTTGGGAATATTTAGCACCAGTTTAATCTTGTTCCATATATTAGCTTCCGTGCCCTTCATAATACCTTCTGATTTCCAGAGATATACATCATCCTTGTTTTCAAAGCTTGCAACGAGTTTTGCTTCGGGGGCGGGATCTGAATACTTGACCCAAGCTTGAATAAATACCTGGTTTGCCTTTTTTGTAGGGATTAAGGAAACGGGTATTTCTAATCCGCTGCTATATTTATTTTTACTATCAACTCGAGTAACATGGCTGCCTGAAAGGGCCTCGTCGTGCTGAATAACGAATTTCGGGTTGTTATAATTTCCTTGCTCGAAATTAATAAAAATACTATCTAGCAACGTAGGTTTTGATAAATGATACCTGGCCACGCAGATACCGCCGAGATTTTTCTTATCAATTAAACGAAAATTCTCGTTTAAATACGAGAGGACAGTACCTTTAGGGTCTACAACGTTTTCATGTGATTGGACTATAATTAGTTTATTGTAAGTTCCCAGGTTAATTTTTTTTACCATGCCCACGGAATTTCCAAAAATCACATCATCTCGTTTAAGTTTAGTAAGAACACTGTCTGTTTCTTTAAAATACTCTTTTTTATAATAATATGCAAATGGCCTGAACATGTACCAGGCCTGTACAGCTGTGATAGTACTGTCTGTTTCGTGGGTTTTTACATATTCGGCTGCTTTGTCCCAGGCTTCACCCTTGTAAGGGTTTAAGTTTATCTTGATTATCGACAAGAATATCACGATTAATATTAAGCCCCATTGAATAATTGGGTTGTATCTTTTGTCCAGTTTAAAATAATGGGCAAAATCTTGTTTTGTAACAATAAAAGCAAATAACAAGTAAATTCCAGGTGTTGCAAGTAGCATGTAACGGGGCAGGAACCTGGGTATAAACAATGAAAGCGCGAACACGGATATAATTGGTACAAAGCTCCATGATATGGTAAGCCAGAATATATTTTTCTCCTTACCAGATATTTTTTTATATTCTTTTATAAAAAATAATAGTAAAATAAGCAGGAAAATAAAAAGTATTACACGGGTATTCAAAAACCTTACCATTACCAGGAAGATATCAGAAAGATCAGGTGGTGAAAGCCAGGCTGCCTCTGCCATATCCCTTTTATAATAACGGTTAAAGATTATCCATACGGAAAAAATGGTTACAGCGATTAGATTTGCAAGGATAAAATATATGAAGCTTTTCCGGTTATTTTTAACATGAAAAAGTGAGACTAAAAATTGAGAAAAAATTGCAAAAATTGGCACAACCTGCGTGTAGAGGAGCACAGTGTTCACGAGGGAGTACTTGCTAAGCTTTATCCAGTCAGGCTTTTGCATTAAATTTAGGAAATAATAGAAAGAAAAAATTGTAAAGAAAGTAATGATGGTATAACTTCTTGCCTCGTGAGAATAATACAAGTGAATATTTGAAAAGGTGAAAAGTAAAATAACAATTATGGCAGCCTGTTTATTTATATATTTCTTTGCAAAATAGTACAAGAGGGGTATTGAAAAAATATGAAATAATAGTGAAAGGGACCTGGTAGAAAATTCTGAAATACCAAAAAGTTTTACCCAACCACCTAGCATAACCACGTAAAGGGGTGAATTTGGATAATTTAGTGCTTCATCGATAATGGCCTTCAAAGATTTTTGGGCTTCGAATACAAAATGTGACTCGTCAAGCCAGTAAGGGGTTTCTGAGATATGTAATAATTTTAAAATTAGGTTTAATAAGATAAAAAATGATAAGATGATCCAGTCTTTTGGAAAATAATTTTCATTAAATCCTTTTATTTGCATTTTCATTTACAAGTATTGTTTTGAAATAAATTATTTAGGTGTAAAAATATAATTATTAAAAATAAAATGCATTTTAATAATAAAAAAATTGAACCCTTTCTTTTCGGGCTTATTATCACCTTGAACCTGTTGCTGGTATTTTTATTCAAGTATTTCCCAACCATGGACGGGCCTGCCCATTTATACAATTCCCGTTTAATCCAAGAGATTATTACCAATCCAGGTTCACCGGTTATGGATTATCTTCGGTTTAACCATAAAATCATAAACTGGCTGGATCATTTTATCTTGACAGGGCTGTTATTTATTTTTCCTGGTTTTATTGCTGAAAAGATACTGATTTCCATATACGTGATTGGGCTTCCCCTTGTTTTCAGGAAACTTGTCCACGAGCTTAAACCGGGGAACATCGAGATGTCATACCTGGTATTTCCTTTTCTTTATACATTTTTGTTTGTCTTGGGGTTTTACAATTACAGCCTGGCCTTAGTTATCATGTTCATTATCCTGATTTATTATTTAAGAAACAAAAATGATAGATTATTTTTTTACCTGGGTTTATTCTTTTTATTAACATTGCAATATTATGCACACGTGTTTGTTTATTCTATGACTTTATTAATTCTTGGATGTTTATTTTTAGCTGAAATTATAAATGCCATCGTAAATAGACGGCATTTTTTTTCATATTATGCCCGAAAAGCTTTTCTATTATTGGCAAGCGCGTCTGTTGGCACGTTCCAATTATTCATGTTCCTTTTTAATAAAACTGAAGGATCATCAGGTTCAGAAAAAATCCCCTTTGACACGCTATTGGAATGGGTTATTAAGGTAAGGCCTGTTATTGCTTATAATTACAAGCATGAAGGCAAATACACGGTTTTTCTTTTTTTGACATTATTTATTACAGTAATTTATATATTAATAAAACGTCATAAAAATTTTGTTATTGCAGGACATAAAAATCCCGGCATGAAAAACCGCGAAAAGTTTATATCGTTTTTTATCAAGCAAGACGCTTGGCTATTGGCGAGTGGGGCACTTGCTGTTTTGTTTTTCACGGTCCCCAACTTTATTGGTGGCCTTGGTGGGCACATGTCTAATCGTATAGGGATTATTTTCTTTTTGGTTTTTATAATTTGGATTTCGATACAATCGATTTCAGGAAAACTTTTAAAAATTAATCTCGTTGTTTCCATTTTAGTTTGTTTGCTGTTGTTGTTCCGTTATCAAAAAACA
>CAZKIR010000226.1:0-6813 GCA_964552835.1 uncultured Bacteroidales bacterium | reverse complement strand
GCATGGAACAGTTTATTATAATATCAGGAAATTTTGTAACCCCACTAATTTTTGGGCCAATTATCATAGGTTTGGGAGAAAAATTCGGGTGGTACGACAAACAACTTGTTTACCAGGTGGGTTTGGCCGCTTCTCTCACCGCCATGTTCCTTACCTGGTTTTTAATCCGGAAAAGCAACTTCAGGAGCCCGGAATTGAAAAAATTCTTTTACTTTACATTCGATAAGCTCTGGAACTACCAACGGTTCTTATCACTCTTTATAGGCCTGGTGGAAACCGGTTTTTACATGCTCATGGCCTTGCTAATCCTGAACGTGGTGGGGGAAGAAAGTGAACTGGGTTTGATTGAAAGCATAAGCACCATCCTTTCCGTACTGGTTGTTTATGTGGTCAGCAAAAATGCCAAACCGGAACAGCGCGCCACTATCTTGCTGGGGGGGGCGGTATCCTTAACTATAGGTGGCATTATCCTTGGGTTCGAGTATTCGGTTATCGGCGTTTTGGGGTTAAAGTTTTTCCAGATCATCGCCGATCCCCTCCTCCACAGCGCCTACAGGGCAACATGGTGGTCTGTTATTGAAACGGTCTCGAAGAAAGAGGATAAACACGGGTATGCTTACATGCTCGATACCGAGTTTTTCATTAACGTGGGCCGCGGTTTAGGTGGCGCCATTCTTTTATTTCTTCTTATGTCCGGCTTCACACCAGATGAATCACTTCGGTTTATTTTCCTCATCCTCGCGTTAATGCAATTTATCTCTTATGCCCTGTTACGTTACCTGAATAATAAAATTGCTGAACCTGTTAACGGTGATGAAACAAAGCAAACAATAGCATGAAAACAGAAGAACTTTCGATACGCGAAAAAATAGGGCAAACCCTGATTCACATGCCCAATCCCGAGAAAGAAAAAGCAAGATACGGGAGCATAAAGTCTTTTTTTGAAAGCAATCCCGTGGGGGGTATTTTCTCGCTCAACCGCGAAGGCGAGAACTATAGTTATCATTTACTGGAAAGGTATAACGAGTATTATGATGCTTCGCCCTATCCCATTCTCCACGCGGATGACATGGAATTCGGCGCGGGCAGCAACATAGAAGATCTAACAGCCTTGCCCCATTTAATGACATTGGGGGCTGCCAATGATGAAGTTTTGGCCTATAATTATGGTAAGACCTTGGCCATGGAAGCCCGTTGCGCCGGGGTAAATATCTGTTTTTGCCCGGTGGCCGATCTTTCCCTCAATCCCTTGAACCCCCTGGTAAACCACAGGGCCGTGTCTGACGACCCGGATTTGGCTATCCGTATCCTGAAAAATATTATTAAAGGAATGCAGGAAAACGGCGTGGCCGCGACAATTAAGCACTTTCCCGGGGACGGTGCAGATTTCCGCGATCAGCACTTGTGCACTACCTCAAATACGCTTTCGGTTGAAAAATGGCATGAAAAAAGTGGCCGGGCTTTCAAGGCGCTAATTGACGAGGGCGTTTATGCCATCATGACAGGGCACCTTAATTTCCCGGCTTATCAAAAAGAAAAACTAAGGGGTATGTACCCCCCGGCTTCTCTGTCTTTCGAGATTACCACCCGCTTGCTAAAAGAAGAACTGGGGTTTAGCGGGGTAGTGGTAACCGATGCCTTGGTCATGGCAGGTTTTAAGGCTTATTATGATGATGAGCAAGCCGATATTGAATGTTTTAAAGCGGGTTCTGATTTATTCCTATGGCCGCATCCTGATTATATTAATAACATGGAAAAAGCCGTTCATTGCGGTGAAGTATCCATGGAGCGGCTTGATGATGCTGTTTCGCGAATCCTCACCATGAAGGAAAAACTGGGTTTGTTTACAACCGGTTATCAAACAGGTGTCCCGCTGTCCCCGGAAATTAAAAATTTTTCAAGGCAAACCGGTGAAAAAATTGCAGAAAAGAGTGTTACCCTGGTTAAGGATTTAAACAATATACTTCCCCTCCAAAAAGAAAAAATTAAAAAATTGCTTATTGTAGGCATTGCTTCCACGGAAGAAAACTACAGTAAAATCAAATTTTTTGAAGAAGCCTTTACAAAACGGGGGGTGAAAACAGATATTCAGCAGAACCTTCTTTTTGAGCAAAACGGATACCGCGACACTGTTTCCCAAGATTATGATCATGTATTGTTCGTGATCAACCGTTACCCGCACCACCCCATCGGGCCGCAAAGCTTCTGGGGAAACGAGGCGGAATCAATCTGGGCGGCCAATAGCATGGACACGGCAAAAGTCATCGTGATTTCCCTGGGCAACCCCTATTACGCGAACGAGTATTTTGAACAGGTAAATACCTATATTAATTCCTACTCCTATACCTCTTTCTCGGTTGAAGCCACGGTTGCCGCCCTTTTGGGAGAGATACAATTTACCGGGGAAACGCCTGTAAACCTCGATATGAACAAGTTTAAAGTATGATTATGGCACCAGACAGAGATGACATGAGCAGCTATTTTGAATTTAATGATGAAAAACAGGAAATAACTGTAAAAAGGCATGATACACCCGTGCCCTGGATGAATTACCTCTCCAACGGCAGGTTTCACACCATGATGTCCCAGGCCGGCGGGGCGCTCGCTTTTTACAGGTCACCACAAATCTGGCGGATTAACCGCTACAGGTTTTTTCACCTGCCTACTGACAGGTCAGGTATGTACCTGTATATTCATGACAAGGCAACCGGAGCATACTGGTGCCCTACCGCCGAGCCAGCCATGACAAAACCCGGCAAATGGAAAGCTTTTCATGGAATGGGCTACACGGGGTTCGAGGCACAACATGATTTTCTTGCTGCCAGCTTACATTATATCATTGGCCCGGAAGAAAACAACCTGGTATGGCACCTGGAGCTTGAAAATAAAGGAAAAGACAAAAAAAACCTGCAATTATTTGCTTTCGTGGAATTTGGCATGATGGAATTCTTGCGCGAAATATCATGGGTTTGTTACATGAAGCACCAGATGTCGGCCTGGTATGAGGAGGATATTTCTTCTGTCATTTTCAGGTACGGGGTCGAAACCCAGCCGAAACCCGATGAAACACCCCTTGTATACCTGGCATCGGATTACCCGGTGAAAGGGTATGATTGCGATCGCGACGAGTTTATCGGCAATTACAGGTCGGAGACAAACCCTTACGCCATAGAACAGGGGGGGTGCACGAATTCTACCTTGTTCGGGGGCGATCCCTGTGGGGCACTGCAACTGGAAGTGGAACTTATGCCCGGGGAAAAGAAACAATTGAATATTTTTCTTGGTACGGGCATGGACATTGAATCAATAAAGGCATCTTTGAAGAACGCGCGTTCCGGCGATTTTTTTACACGGGCCAGGAAAAACGTGACAAATTACTGGGATACCCTTTTTCAAGCTTTCCAATGCAAGGTGCCGGACAAGGAAAGCCAGCGGATGATCAATACATGGAACCCCTACCAGGTGGAACGGAATATACAGTTTTCCAGGAATATATCTTATTACGCTACAGGTACTTTCAGGGGTGTAGGCTTCAGGGATACAGCACAGGACGCTATTGCCATGGCCTCGCTTGACGTGGAAAAGGCCAAAAGCATTACAAGGTTGTTGCTTTCCCAACAATACCAGGACGGGCATGTAAACCATTACTTTTTCCCAACGGAAGGCTGGGAGCCTTTAAACCGCCTGCATTCCGACAATCACCTATGGCCCGTGTTAAGCGTGTGGCAAATTATCATGGAAGAGGGCCGGGTGGATTTCCTGGATGAAACAATCCCTTATTTTGACGGAGGAGAGGACACGGTATACAGCCACCTTAAAAAATCTATCGAATTCACGACAAAACATCTGGGTTCGCGCGGGCTGCCACTGATGTTGCACTCTGACTGGAACGACCAACTTTTTAAGGTATGCCGGGAGGGAAAAGGGGAAAGCGTGTGGACTTCCATGCAACTGGGCACGGCTTTGTTAAAATTGATTGATCTGGCACTGCTTGCAAACAATGAACAAGATGTGGATGGTTTTAATAAACTCTACAGGCAACAAAAAGATATCGTGAACAAAATTGCCTGGGATGGCGAATGGTACAGGCGGGCTATCATGGATAGCGGGCAATTCCTCGGGTCAAAGGATAATGAAGAAGCCAAAATATGGTTAAACGCGCAGTCCTGGTCGATAATTTCCGGTTTCGCGGATAAATCGCGCGCTGAACATGCCATGAATATCGTGAAGGAACAACTGGACACGCCCCTGGGGATAAAAATATTACACCCCCCGATCACGACATTTCCCAGCCCGGAGGATCCCCTGACACATTATAATAAAGGGACAGGCGAAAATGCCGCGATTTTTTGCCATGCAAACACGTGGGCCATCATTGCTGAATGCATGTTGGGCAGGGGCGACCAGGCATGGAAATATTACCGCCAGTTGATCCCTGCTGTCGCCATGCAAAAAGCCGGGCCATGGCGGTATAAATCGGAACCTTACGTGTATTGTTCCAATTTATTCGGCCCTGACAGCGACAAGTTTGGCCTTGCCAACGTGTCATGGCTCACGGGCACCGCTGCCTGGATGTATGTCGCGGCCACCCGCTATATCCTTGGAGTACAACCCACCTGGAAGGGCCTGAAAATATCACCATGCCTTCCCTCTCACTGGAAAGAAGTGGAAATCGAACGCTTTTTCAGGGGCGCCCGTTACCATATCCACATCCATCAAACTACCGGGCAGGAAGGAACAAGGATAACAGTGGACGGTGAACCGGTTTCCGGGGATATTGTCCCGGAAGTCAACAAGGAACACTGCAAGATTGAAGTACATGTTTAAAAATCAATGGCTATGAACGAAAAAGGAGATGCTATGGGAATCATCGTTACCCATACCCACTGGGACAGGGAATGGAGGTATCCCCTGTGGGAGAACCGGTATTACCTGGTGGAACTCATGGATGAACTGTTGGAAACCCTGGATAACGATCCGGAATACAAAAATATACTCCTTGACGGACAGTCGGTTATTATTGACGACTACCTCGAGGTGAGGCCGGGCAATAAAGCTAAAATAGAAAAATATGTCAGGGATGGCAAAATCAGTATCGGTCCCTGGTACACCTTGCCCGATCTTTATCCCTTGCGGGGAGAGTCATTGGTCAGGAACTTATTAAAAGGCCACCGGGTAGCAAAAAAATATGGCCAATGCCTGAAAGTTGCCTATGAATCTTTCGGGTGGGGGCAAACGGCGCAGTTTCCGCAAATATACAAGGGATTTGGTATGGATGTGTCCATCGTGGCCAAGAACGTATCAAAAGAACGTGCCCCTCGTTCAGAATTCCTGTGGGAATCACCGGATGGCGCCAGGATTTTGGCAACCCGCCTGGGAGAACACGCGAGGGCGAATTTCTTCATGAACGCCTACATAAAAATCATGACAGGCATTGATTACCTGAGTGATGATTTTTCCTACAATAAAGCCGAACAGGGAATTTTTTATCATCAAGCCGATGTGAACGGGTTTTGGGAGGATTATCATAAGCTCTCGAATACTGAAAAAATCCACGGGGAACACCTTCCGGAAGCTTTTGAAAAAGCCTGGGAAGCTACAAACGAAACCCTGTTGCCCGAATACAGGATATTGATGAACGGCAGCGATTCCACCACTACCCAACCTGTTATAACAAGCTTGGTAAAAGAACTAAACAAAAAAATACCGGACAGGAAAATAGCGCTCGGTAGTATTGAAGAATATGCTAAAATCTTACAAGAACGTCTCGATACATCCAAACTCAAGATAGTAAAAGGGGAACTCCGCGATGGCCCGGCTTATGCCTGTTCGGCCAATGCATTAATGGTACGCCCAAGGGTGAAAATAAAAAACAAGGCGGCAGAAGTTTCCCTGTTCTGCCTTGCCGAACCCCTGTCAGTAGCGGCTTCCATGTTGGGCATGGAGTATGAAACGCGCTTCCTTCAAAAAGCCATGGATTATTTGTTGCTTTCCCACCCGCATGATTCTATTAACGGGGTAACCCAAGACAAAACGGTAAGGGACGTTGAATACATGCTCGATCAATCCCTTGAAATAGGCAATACGATCGCCAATCAAGCCTTCAGGTACATCATTAAAAATCTAAACACGGCCCTATTTAAGGACAGCCGTGAATTCCTCGTGGCCTTTAACCCCCTTCCTTTTCAACGGGGCGAAATTATTAAAGCAACCATTGATTTCCCAAGGGAATTAAATGTTTGGGACTTTGAGCTTATTGACAACCAAAACAAGGTATTAGAAAAGCAATGGGTTTCAAGAAGCGAAGATACGGTACCGGTAAATGATTTACATTGCAGGCCGTGGCCCTATAGTATTGATCGTCATACCGTTTATTTTGAAACCGGGCCATTGCCAGCGGGCGGGTACAAGACATTCAGGATAAAACCAGTTGATTCCTTTAACCGGGATACTGTTTTTTGGCCCAAGATGCGAACATCAACCGGGAAAAAAATTGGCCGTTCGGCCAACGTGTTGGAAAACGATTTCATGGAGGTCACCATTCTTGGCAATGGCTCGGCCAGCATCAAGAACAAACAAACAGGGGAAGTTTTTTCTCCACTGAATTATTTTGAAGACACCGGCGATTGCGGCGATTACTGGATATATTACCCCCCCTATCATAATAAAACCATAACAAGCTCCGGCCGCCCGGCAAATATCCGAATGGAAGATAACGGGCCGTTATGTGCCACGGTAAAGGCAGAAATCATCATGTCCCTACCGTCTCATCATGTTCAAACCAGCAAAACCTTCAGGGGCGGGGGGCACCGG
>CAZKIR010000225.1:0-6816 GCA_964552835.1 uncultured Bacteroidales bacterium | reverse complement strand
ATGGAATTATACAATTTCACCTTCATAAAATCCGATTTAATTTTTCGGTGAACCCATAGTCCCCGCAAAGGGATTTACGCAAAAGCTGACTACTCCCCCCTGGAACTGGCCTGTCGTTTATATACCCCGTCCTACATTTCTTTGGAATATGTCCTTCGCAAAGAAGGATTAATTTTTCAATACGACACCTCAATAACCTCGGTTAGCTACCTTAGCCGTACCCTGGAAATTGAGGGTCAGGTTTACATATACCGGAAATTAAAAAACGCCTATTTGTTAAATACCCGGGGAATTATTCGCCGGGCGAATGGCATCAACATGGCAACTCCCGAAAGAGCAGTGCTTGATATGGTATATTTAAATCCCCGGTTTTATTTTGATAACCTCAACCCGGTAAATCATAAAAAAATAGCAGACCTGCTGGATATGTGCCCATCATAAACCCTGCAGAATAACGTAAAAAAACTTTTTAGCAGTGATAGATATTAATACACACCGGTTTTATCTTGTTCAAATACTAAAAGCGATTTATTCCGACCCGGAATTGGCTAACCACATGGGTTTTAAAGGAGGTACTGCATTAATGTTTTTTTACGATTTACCCCGGTTTTCGGTCGATCTTGATTTTAATCTTTTGAATGCTGCCCAGGAAGCAAAAGTATATCATAAAGTCAGGCAGATTATTCTCAAGTATGGAGCCATCCATGATGAAGCGAAAAAATATTTTGGTCACCTGGTGGTGCTGGATTATGGCAATAGGGAAAGGAAGCTGAAGCTGAAGGTGGAAATATCAAACCGGGAATTTGATAATCATTATGAGGTGAAAAATTTATTGGGAATTGATATGAAGGTGATGACTACCCCTGATATGTTTGCCCATAAGCTTTGTGCATTGATCGACAGAAAGACCATAGCTCCCCGGGACGTATTCGATAGTTGGTTTTTTATGAACCGCCAAACGCCTGTAAATAAAAGCATCATGGAATTTAGAATGCAAACCGGTTACAAAAAGTATATGCAAAAGTGCATCGAACACATTTCTGAGGTAAACGAAAAGTTATTGATTCAGGGACTGGGAGAATTACTCGGTGCAGATATGAAAAAATTTGTCAGAAAGAAGCTAAAGCAAGAAACCCTGCACCTGATGCAATACTACAGGGATTATCCTATTTTCGCCGGAGATTAAGCTAAGTGCTTGAATAGCTGGTGTCTGGTAGGAATATGAAGAGCTGGTGGCTGGTAGCTGGTAGGAATATGAAGAGAAGGGAAGAGCTGGTAGCTTGTGGCTCGTAGCAATATGAAGAGCTTGTAGAGTTAAAAGCAACCAGCGATCAGCGACCAGCTGTTTGATGGCTCGTGGCAATAGGAAGAGCTGGCAGCTCGTAGCTCATAGCTCGTGGCTCGTCGCAATATGAAGAGCTCGTAGCTTGTTGTTTGTCAAGTTATATTACATTTCAACCAGCAACCAGCAACCCTTAAAACAATTGAAACCCGAATTTTTGTCTATATAATAAATTTTTCGGCTAATATTTTTTACCTTTGGTAAAATTTCTGGTTATGATTTTTCCAAGAAGGATGTATACCGGTAAAATATACAAAGCTTTCCAAAGTTTGCCTATTGTGGTGCTTATAGGTTCCCGGCAGGTTGGAAAGACCACCATAATGGAAAACCTTGCATTAGATGGTGAAAAAATATTTTTTAACGGACAGAGTCCCGAACTTGCTGAGTTATTTCAAAAGTATTCTACCCTGAAAGACTACCTTCGCATCAATCTGAACGAAAACATTAAGGGGTATGTGTTAATTGATGAGTTCCAGTTTATTCCGGGTATCAGCACCATGCTTAAATTGCTTGTTGACCAGCACAAAGATTTAAAAATATTATGTACCGGAAGTTCAAGCCTTGATATTTTGCAAAACGTGGAGGAGTCGCTGGCGGGCCGTGTCAGGATAATTGAAGTTTTTTCTCTTTCCTTTGAAGAATATTTAATGTTTTCGGATAGTGAATTGCATAAACTATATAATAAGTATGATGTAAATACGCCGAAAGAAGTTATTGACAAGCAAATACCGATAAAACTAAATGAATATTTGCTTTATGGGGGTTTACCCAGAACGGCCTTACAGAAACAAGCAGAAGAAAAAATTGAAATTTTAAACGATATTTATCGTACCTATTTGTTGAGAGATGTACGTTCTTACGTCAGGAACGAAGATACTGTGGGTTTCAACAAAATGTTAAGGTTAGTGGCTTCTCAAATGGGTAGTATGGTAAATGTTAACGAGCTATCTACCTCATCAGGTCTAAGTTATAAAAAATGCGCCAGGTATCTTTCTCTTTTAGAACAAATGTTCATAATAAAACTCATTGATCCCTTTCATACCAATAAGCGGAAAGTAGTTTCTAAAATGCAGAAAGTGTATTTTACAGATATTGGCCTAAGGAACTTGATTTATGGTAGCTTCAACCAAATGAATATCAGAACAGATAGCGGAAATATCTTAGAAAACTTTTTTCTTGAATTAACGAGAAAATTAGGTAGAGCCGGCACGATTAATTTTTTCAGAACCCATGATGGAGTGGAAGTTGATTTTGTAATCAATACTTACAAAGAGCATATTGCTGTTGAAGTAAAAAGCAAGGAATTGGCAAAACCGGTTTTTATGCGTAATATGGAAAGCTTAGGTAAAGTGCTGTCCATAAACCGAAATTACGTTATTAACAATGGTTTAAATACTGAATACAAGGGATTTAAGTTCATTCTGCCCTATCAAGTTTCAGGAATTATTTAGGCTGCCCATCAGCGTTTTGCTTCAGCAACCAGCGTCATCCGTATGCCATCAAAAAGTAGCCATCGCGTGGTTTTTTTATGCTTGTAGCAATGTGAAGAGCTGGTGGCTCGTAGCTCGTAGCTCGTGGCAATATGAAGAGCTCGTAGCTGGTAGTTGGTAGCTCGTAGAAATATGAAGAGCTCGTAGCTGGTAGTTGGTAGCTCGTAGAAATATGAAGAGCTGGTGGCTCGTAGCTCGTAGAGTTAACAGCAACCGGCAGCCAACGATCAGCGACCAGCGACCAGCGACCAGCGACCAGCGACCAGCAACCAGCTGTTTGATGGCTCGTAGCTTGGTGACGAGACCTTGAACTTTGAACCTTAAACCCTAGAATTCGAAACCATTTCACCACAAAGAACACAGAGAAAAAAAAACGTCAACGCTATTTAGGCATGGTCAAATAGTAAACCTTGAACCTTAAACCCGGTACACGCTCGCACCGGTTGCCCTTGCCTCTTAAACCTGTACCCCCAACCCCCGAATACACTTAACTACGAAGGACAGACAGAACAATTCCCTGTTCGGTGTTTGTTGTTGAGCACAGCAATCTCCGTACCTGAAACAAAGCACACAGAAAACAATGAACACGAAACACCAAACACTGAACACTGATAATTAACCATTTAACCATAAAACCATGTAACCATTTGTCAAACCGCCAACCTTTACCCCGTGAAACCTCTTTCTGTTTCATCGGGGCGAAACTCGCAAACCCGATAACCCGAAACCCGGAATATTTCCAAACAAATAATTTGATTTTATTTCTATTTTTCCGTATTTTTGCGGAAAAAAAGAAATGAATTTTATCCGGTTCAGAAAAGCATTTTTTCATTATGTGTGTTTCACTACGAACCAGGTATATACATGGAAACCCGGTTTCAATAAAAACAATCTCACGAATTGGGTGAAAAAAGGGTATTTAATCAAACTCAGGAATAACTACTATAGTTTTCCGGAATACTTAAAAGAACCAAATTATGAATATTATATAGCCAATCGCATTTATCGCCCCTCTTATATCAGTTTACATTCCGCTTTGGCCTTTTATGGTTTAATTCCGGAAGCCGTTATACAAATAATAAGTGTAACCTCCCTGAAGACCAAAACAATAGTAAATGATTTTGGCAATTTTTCATACCATACCATGCATCCCTCATTAATATTTGGTTATGAGATTACCCCGCTGGATAAGAAGCGTACTTTTCTGCTTGCAACCCCTGAAAAAGCCATACTTGATTTCCTTTATCTATACCCCTTTTACAAAAAACCAGAAGACTATCAGGAATTACGCATTGATCCGGATATTTGGGAAGAAACAGTAGATGAAGATAAACTGTATGCGTTTTTGAAACGCTTCAATAAGAAACGATTGCAAGAACGCGTAAACAGCCTGATACAAAGAAAATAGCAAAAAAATCCTTTCATTCAGAAAATTTATTGAAAACTTATAATGCACTAATAAATCCACAAAACGTAAATCCCGCAACCCGAGAACGCGAGAACCCGTTAACCCGAAACATCTTCAAATGGGGGGTCAACATCACCGAAATATCCACCTGGGGATGATTTTTATTCAAATCATTGGTTGACTTGTATTATTGTTGGCCCTGAAAAAAACTGTAAACACCTTACACGTGAAGATATTCGGTTAGGTTTGTTAGAAAAGAATATAGAATCCCGTCCCCTTTGGAAACCCATGCACATGCAACTTGTTTTTAAAGATGCCATCGTTTTCCAGGATGGTACTTCAGGATATCTTTTTGAGCACGGTCTATGCCTGCCCTCGGGTACGAACATGGCCCAGGGGGAAAAAGACAGGATTTTTACTACTTTAAGGGATATCCTGGGATAATGATGAGCTCCTGGCCCCCTATTTTATCTTGTTTACCTCCAAGTCCAATTCCTCGTAAATCGAGTTCTGGCTTTTAAATTCCGGGACGATCAGTTTCATTTGCTTCACGATTTCAAAATTATCTTTCCCGTTGTCCAGGCTAGTGATTAGCTTTTCTATTCCTTTCATAACATTTTTTACATCATGTTTTTGGTTCTTGCCAATCATGATTTTCTGGTGATGGGTAGGTATAGTATTTTCCTTGTCCGTTAGCAGTTCTTCGTATAGTTTCTCTCCTGGCCTTAACCCCGTGTAATTAATCCTTATATCTTTATCCAACCGCAAACCGTAAAGGTTTATCATCCTTTTGGCAAGATCCAGTATCTTGACCGACCTTCCCATGTCAAACAAGAAAATTTCACCGCCTTGCCCCATGGTACCTGCTTCTAGAACAAGCTGACAGGCTTCCGGAATGGTCATGAAATAACGGGTAACATCAGGATGTGTTATGGTTACAGGCCCCCCGGTTTCTATCTGCCGTTTAAACCTCGGGATAACAGAACCATTTGAGCCGAGGACGTTACCAAACCTCGTGGTTATGTAGTTCGTTTGGCTTTTATTATTTAAAGACTGCACGTATATTTCAGCTATCCTTTTCGATGCACCCATCACGTTTGTTGGGTTCACGGCTTTATCTGTTGATACCATGACAAACTTTGATACCCCGTGTTCATTGGATAAGTCTGCCAGGTTTTTTGTCCCTTTTACATTCGTGCCAATTGCTTCCATCGGGTGCATTTCCATCATGGGGACATGCTTGTAGGCAGCCGCATGGTACACGATGTTGGGCCTGTATTGTTTAAAGATACAAGAGAGCCGGGAATAATTCGTCATATCGCAGAGGATCGTCTCGAAGTAATCAAATTTTAATTTTTCTTTTAACTCGAGTTCAATATCATATAAAGGGGATTCTGCCTGATCGATTAAAATGATCTTCTGGGGATAATATTTGGCGATTTGTTTCACGAGCCCGCTACCGATAGAACCGGCCGCCCCGGTTACAAGAATGACCTTGTTTATTATTTCTTTTTTAATTTCCAAGGTGTCAAGTTGGATAGGTTTTCTTTCCAGTAAATCTTCAATCTTTAGCCCCCTTATCTGGTGTACGCTAAGATCTCCGTTTATCCAAGTGCTTTCTTCGGGCACGTTCATGACCTTGATGCGTTTTTCGATACATTTTTCCGCTATTTCGTTCCGTAGGCCAATGTCAATATACTTGCTCGCGATAACAAGGTTATCTATCTCGTGTTTTTCCATAAGATGATCAATTTCATCAGGGGCATGTATAGGGATACTTTCTAATTTTTTTCCAATAAGGCTTTTCTTGGTTTCAATGAACCCAACGATATTTTGTTTTTCACCCTCGTCCCTCTCTATTGTTCTTTTGGTGATTAGCCCAATTTTTTCTGCCCCCAGGATTATCGTGTTCTCTTTTAATTTCACGGGATTTTTTATTTCGTGGTATAGGCTTTTTACTGCCATACGTGAAGAAATCATGACGAAGGTTGTTACAAGTAAATCTATGATGATGACAGAATAAGGGATAAGGTTCTTGCCCTCGAGGTAATAAACACTAACTAAATTAATGGCAACAAGTATTGCGCTACCAATACTTACCACCGAAATAATACGCTCGGTATCTTTAAGGCTCGTGTACCTTACAATGCCCGAGTAGGTTTTAAACATATAAAATGTAATTGCCCGCACGGCCAACACGATGGGTATTATCACCCGAAGATCATTTTGATTGAGCCCTGAAATATCAAAAGAAAGGTTGAAACGAATATAAAAGGCAAGTATTATGGAAACAAAACAAATGATTAAATCAATAATAAATACAATCCATCGGGGCGTGTACCCCTTTAAAAACCTATTTTTCATGCAACTATCTTTTTTCTGGCTAAAATTTGAAAGCAAAATTAGAAATTAATTTTAGAATATTTGATGAATACTGAAATTAATACAAGTGAAGGCCAATTAAAATTTTTGCCAGGTGGGTTAAAAAAAATGCTTGATAGAATACAGCTACAGCTTCAAATTTCTTTCCAATCAATAAGGATAAATGGCAAGCCACTGGTTTTTATTCAAGATGT
>CAZKIR010000224.1:0-6836 GCA_964552835.1 uncultured Bacteroidales bacterium | reverse complement strand
AGACATTGCTTTAATTCCACATAAAAAAACCAGACAGAGGGATACCACTATACCGAACAAACTTTTTGAATACATGTACGCTTCCAAGCCGGTTATTTCTTCAAACGTTAGCACGGTAGAAAGGATAATGAAAGAATCCAAGTGTGGGTTAAGTTATAAAGATACATCTTGGGAAGAATTCGTAAATAAAGTAAAGTATCTCGTTGAAAACCCATCTAAAGCACAAGAAATGGGAAAAAACGGGCATGAAATGATTACCCGGAAGTACAACTGGGAAACATCCGGTAACGAATTAATTAAAGCATATGATGAATTACAAGGATTTAATAGCACGAGAAACAAATAATTTTATATTTGCCATTAAAATATTTTAAACATGGAAAAAGTATTAGTAACAGGTGGTGCAGGGTATATCGGGAGTGTTTTAGTAAGGCTCCTACTAGGACAGGGCTACCGGGTAAGGATCCTCGATAATTTACGGTTCGGGGGAGAACCCGTGGTAGAATTATTGAACCAGGAGAATTTTGAGTTTATCAAGGGAGATGTGAGAAACGAGAACGACATAAAAAAAGCCCTCAAAGATATTGATCACTTGGCCAATTTAGCTGCCATCGTAGGAGACCCGGCCTGTAAAAAAGAGCCTGAACTAGCCAAGGAAACCAATTTAGAAGCCACGAAAAAACTATATCAATTAGCTAACGAGGCTCAAGTAAAAAAATTTATTTTTGCCTCAACATGTAGTAATTATGGTAAGATGGTCAACCCAGACGAGTATGTTAATGAAAATAGCACGTTAGCCCCGGTTTCATTGTATGCCGAAACAAAAGTAGAAGCAGAAAAATATTTACTGGGACAAGACAGGAAAAACCATTGCAAACCTACTGTCTTGAGGTTTTCCACGGTTTATGGGCTATCATCCCGTATACGGTTTGATCTTACCGTGAACGAATTTACCAAGGAACTGGCCCTGGGAAGAGAATTGGTAGTTTTTGGTGAACAATTCTGGCGTCCTTATTGTCATGTTCAAGACTTGGCTAGGTCGGTTATTGAAGTGATACAGGCCGAATCCGCGAAGGTTACATTTAACGTGTTTAACGTGGGCGATACCAACGAAAACTATCAAAAACAAATGATTGTTGAAGAAATAAAAAAGCAGATTCCAGAGGCTGCAATAAAATTTGTTGAAAAAAACGAAGATCCTAGAGATTACAAGGTTTCTTTCAAGAAAATAAAAAACGAGTTAGGTTTTCAAATCACCAAGAAGGTGCCTGACGGAATCAAGCAAGTGAAAAAAATAATTAATGAGAAATTTCTTTCAAACCCTGATGATCACAAGTATAGAAATTCTTAAACCTACAACAAGAGTAATTTATTTAAAGAAATCTATCAAGTATATGTGCAATAATACTAGCATTAAGATATCATCTCAAGTATAGCCCTGATTATATAAGAAAAGCCCAAGTAAAGGTAAAGAAGATTACTATAAATGGGGCGACAATGATTATTAACATGATCCAGACTTAAACTAATATCATACTTTTGGCATGAAAATAAGGCATGAGAAAATTATAGAATTCATCAAAGAAAACTACCCCAGCCAAAATTGCATTCCATTGCATGTGCCAATTTTCCTGGGTAACGAAAAAAAATACGTGGACGAGTGCATTGATAGCACTTTCGTATCAAGTGTTGGGAAATTCGTTAACCAATTTGAGGATAAGATTGCTAAATACACTGGCTCAAAGTATGCTATCGCATGTGTAAATGGGACCAGTGCTTTGCATATTTCCTTGATTTTAAAAGGGGTAAAAAATGGAGATGAAGTTCTTACCCAACCCTTGACTTTCATCGCAACGGCCAATGCTATTGTATATACGGGAGCAAAACCAATATTTGTAGATATTGAAAAAGATACACTAGGTTTGTCACCTACTAAGCTCGAATCCTTTTTAAAAAATAAAACCTATCAAAAAAATGGCAATTGCCATAATAAAAGCACTGGAAAAATAATCCGGGCTTGTATCCCCATGCATACCTATGGCCACCCATGTAAAATTGACCAAATAATGGATATTTGCTCCCGTTATAATATCATGGTTATTGAGGATGCCGCAGAATCCCTGGGAAGCTTTTACAAAAACCAGCACACTGGAACTTTTGGCGATATTGGCATCATCAGCTTCAACGGAAATAAAACGATTACTACTGGCGGAGGGGGCATGATCCTCACGAAGAACGAAAACTTGGCTAAACAGGCCAAGCATTTAACCACTCAAGCTAAAATTCCTCATCCCTGGGAATACATTCACGACGAGATCGGGTATAATTATCGCCTAACCAATATTAGTGCGGCGCTGGGAGTTGCACAGATGGAAAACTTAGAGAAAATTATTGAAAACAAACGAGAACTGGCACAGGCTTATAAACGTTTTTTCACGAAACTAAACATGATTTTTTTCACCGAGCCGGATAATTGCCAGTCAAATTACTGGTTAAACGTGTTACTTTTAGAGAACAAAAAAGAAAGAGATGAATTTTTAAAGTATACAAATGAAAATGGGATAATGACAAGGCCAGCCTGGAAATTAATAAACAAGCTCGACATGTTTAAAAATTGCCAGGTTGGGCACCTCGAAAATGCGAAGTATATAGAAGAAAGACTTGTTAATTTACCGAGCAGCTATAGAAATAAATAAAATGATAGAGTTCAATTACAAAAATGACGTGTATTTTCAGAAGGATTATATCAACCTTTATTTAAATGATTCAGAGCAGTCCTTTATTTTTGAATACCAGGAAAATGATAATTGGCTATATAATATTTCAATTAAAAAGCCAATAATTAAGATCGGGAATTGTCCCGTAAAAGAAAAAATCTATGATCTGGAAACGGCTTATGGTTACGGGGGTATTTTTACCAATTCAGGGGATGGACATTTTATTGATAAAGCTCTTGCACGATATAGGCAAAAATGCCTTCAGGAAAATATTGTTGCAGAGTTTTTTCGTTTTCACCCATTTAATTTATTTCCAGTAAACTATCCAGGAGCCTTTAACTTTTTGATTAAAGATAGGCCAACAATATCCATCGATTTGCACCAATCATATGAACATATTTTTAACAACTTTAAACCTGCACTACGCAGAAATATCCGCAAAGCCAAGAAAAATAACCTTGTCTTTAGAGAAATGAAAAAGACAAGGAAAAATCTAGAAGCTTTCAAAACACTTTACTATTTAACCATGAATAGGAATCAGGCTAAAGAATTCTATTTTTTTTCATCAACGTATTTCCAGCAATTATTGGCTAAAGACTATTCACGTTTATTTGGTGTCTTTTCCGGGAACAAAATGATAAATTCCGGGGTTTTTCTGTTTTCTTATCCTTTTATTTATTATCATCTAGGGGCCAGTGATCCCCATTATTATTCCTTAAACGGGAACCCATTTTTATTCTCAGAAATATGCCGTCAATTTAGCTTTCAATATAAGTTGCTTTACTTGGGAGGAGGCAATTCCCCAAAACCTGAAGATTCTCTTTATCAATTTAAAAGAAAATTTTCTGATAAAATAAATTATTTTTACATCGGGGGGATGGTTTATCAGCCCAGTAAATATAATGAGCTTACGCGTACATGGAAAGAACAACATCCTGATGAAAAAAAAGCATATTTCTTGAAGTACCGACTAGAATGAATAATCAAAACCAGGCTCGATGACTTCTTTTAACAATATTATATCTGTTCATGGAACACCTAGGTCAGGAACCACCTGGCTTGGACAAATAATAGATAGTTCACCAGAAACTCGATATAAATACCAACCCCTGTATTCTGATTCCTTTAAAGACAGAATTTGGGTAAGATCATCTAAAAAGGACATCTTAAAAACTTTTGAAGATATTTATAATAAGAAAGATGAATTTCTAGATCGTGAGAAACAGAAGTCACAAGGTATCCAAAAGCAATTTGACCAAAAAAAATCCATACCGCAACACTTGGTGATCAAGCACGTTAGGTACCATTACCTGATCCCCCATTTGTTGGAAACCTTGAACAATATCTTCATAATCGGGATTGTCAGAAATCCATGTGCTGTTATAAATTCTTGGCGAAAAGCCCCTAGGGAATTTCTACCGGAACATGATTTCAATAAAAACTGGAGGTTTGCCGAAGACAGAACAGGTTTTAAGCCGGAAGAGTACTACGGCTTTCATAAATGGAAAGAGCTAACAAAAATGTTTTTGGAAATGAAAGCAAAATTTCCAAATCGGTTTTATTTAATTCGATATGAAAACCTTGTTAAAAATCCATTTGAAGAAACTAACAAATTGTTTAATTTTTGCAAGCTGCAAATAACCCAACAAACCAAAAAATTTTTAAACGAAACAATATCAGAATATCAAGAAAATACATATAGCGTTTATAAAGCGGGGAAGAATTTACACGATTGGAAAAACGAACTTAACCAAAATATAACCAGGGCCATTTTGGATGAATTAAAAACAACCGAATTCGAACCATTTTTATATTGATATGAAAAATAATATAAATATTGAAGACCTTAAAATTACCAACGATTCTAAAATAATTGATGCCATAAAACAAATGGACACGACCAAAAGGAAATTATTGATCGTGGTCAAATCAAATTCCTTTTTTAGCATGCTTAGCATCGGCGATATTCAAAGGGCCATTATAAAAGGGTACTCCATGGACGAGCCCGTGGAAGATATCTTGCGCCCGGATCACAAAATAACCATCGCCCACCCAGGTGATTCCCTGGAAACCATCAGGATCAATATTTTAAAACACAAAGCAGAATTCATGCCCGTGGTAAATGAAGAAGGTTCTGTACAAAAACTATATTTTTGGGAAGATATTGTAGATATCACGGATCAAGTGCAAGAGGATAAAATCAACATCCCAGCCATTATCATGGCCGGGGGAAAAGGAACCCGCTTGAAACCAATAACCAACATTATCCCTAAAGCACTTATTCCAATTGGCGAAAAACCAATTATTGAGCTCATCATTGACAAGCTTTCCGAAACCGGGGTAAAAAACTTTTTCATCTCGGTTAACTACAAGAAAGACATAATCAAGCAATATTTCCAACAACACGAGAAAACATACAATATCACCTTTATTGAAGAGGACAAGCCCCTAGGCACTGGCGGAAGCTTATACCTGTTAAAAAACAAGTTGCAAGGCACCTTTTTCGTGTCCAATTGCGATATTTTAATCGACCAGGATTTACGGGAAGTATATCGATATCATCAAGAAAACCAAAATGAACTCACGATTATTTCTGCCCTCAAGCATTACCCGATCCCTTATGGCACACTAGAAACAGGAGAAGAAGGTGTTTTAAAAAACATGAAAGAAAAACCCGAGTTAACTTTCCAGGTAAACACGGGAATGTACATTCTGGAACCCCATCTACTGGGGGAAATTCCCGAAAACACTTTTTTTCATATCACATGGCTTATAGAAAAAATTCAAAAAAGGAACGGTAAAGTAGGGGTTTTTCCGGTAAGCGAAAGATCCTGGGTAGATATCGGAATTTGGAAAAGCTATCAAGAATCAATACAAAGTAATAATTCATGAAGAAGCAAAAATTAAAAATACTTCATGTTTTTACCGTCGATGGGCACTTTTTTTCACCTAACAATAAAAAATGGTTCAAACTCTTTCATGATGATCCGGAAACGGAACACCACATTATTATCCAGGATTGCAAAGAAGACGTGAAAAACAGGTTTCACAAACTTTACAAGGATTATTACACCATACAATATTTTAAACCAATAAAAAACATCATGAACCTTTCCCTTTTAAAAAGGTTACATTACTTAAAAATTATTTCAAAAAAAATATCAGGTATTTTCCCGGATATTATCCACGTACATGGTCTATACTCAATTTATATGATTATCCCGCTCTTACTTGTGAAAAACCCTGTTAAAATCATCTTTCACATTTGGGGCAGTGATTTTAACATTCATTATAAAAAGAAAATTAAAAACAGGTTAGTTTTTAACTACCTGATAAGAAAATCTAACCTGGTTTGGGTAAATTGGTTATCGATGGCTGATGACGTCAAGGCTTCTTTTCCAAGGTTACGGCACAAGATAAAAACAATACCTCTCGGGGTTACCCGGGAATTATTCCAAATAGCCCCTGAAGAAGCCAAGAATAAAATCATGGAGAAATATTCCCTTTCCGGGAAAGAATATCTAATAATATACACCCGTAATTTTGCATGGAATTCAAATTATCATAAACTCGTGGAGGCGTTTCGCCATGTAAAAGAAAAAAACTACAAGGTAGTTTTTCAATATTTTAGAAGAAACGAAGAATATGAAAACCTACTAAAAAAACAAATCAAAAAATACAAGTTAGAAGACAAGATAATTATTTCCCATTTTCAATTAACAGATTATGAAATAAAAGCATTATATGAGCTTGCTGGTTTAACCTTTTCCATGACAAACCATGAACAATTTTCAAGAACTGTATGGGAAGCAATATTATCAAATACCAACATTATTCTTAATAATATTGAACCCTATAGATACCTTAAATATTTTTTTAACTGGAATGTAGATTTAATTAATATAAACGATACGCTGAAACTTGGCCAATCAATTGATGCATACATAAAAAACCGCCCAACCCCTAGCTATGAGGACGAAAAACAGATTTTGAATAAAATGTTTACTTTTGACAACAAGCGTGGAATCGTGAAGGACATCTACAAGAACTTAAAATAAATAAAAGGATGAAATCCTCACCATTAAGAGGTTTAAAAAAAATGAGTGGTACAAAGACAAA
>CAZKIR010000223.1:0-6838 GCA_964552835.1 uncultured Bacteroidales bacterium | reverse complement strand
ACAGGTATAGTTATGCTTTGAATAATCCGCTGAAATATACTGATCCGAGTGGGGAGTATTTTTGGACTGTTGTAACAGGGGCAACAGATTTAATTGCAACAGCATTTTTCCAAGGAGGATTAGACCCAACTAGTAGTAGTGCGAGACAAAGGGCTTGGAGAGATTTTGATCCAACAGCTGAATGGTCTAAGACAAATAAAGCATGGAAGATAGATAAGGGATTAATTAAGACAGACCCTAACAAAAACTTCTGGGGCAGATCTTGGGAATTAATATCACGTTTTACATGGCAAGCACCGCAAACGGCTCTTGGATACACAGGGACGGGATTACATAATTTGTTTGGAGGAGTGCGAAGTGTTGACTATTATGGAGGTGCTACTGTAGCGGAAACTTATGCTGATGGCTGGGGTGGAATTAGTTTAGGTAGTTATATTATTGGTTCACGTGGAATTACTGCAGATCCTAATAACCCTCTATTTCAACATGAATATGGGCATTATATACAAAGTCAAGCATCTGGACCAATGTATTTGTCAAAATATGGTATACCAAGTGCTTTGAGCAAAGAAGGCGTTGATCATAGTTTACATCCTGCAGAACAAGATGCTAATGCTAGAGCTCTTAGTTATTTTAATAGTCACGAATCTAACTATAGTGGATGGAACTTCTTTAGTAATCCAATAGTTGGATATAATCAAAATCTTTCATTTAATGATCCTGTCAATCAAACCGCAATTAACAGAGCTCGACTAAGCCTTAGTTGGTATGATTATTTAATGTCTCCATTAAATGCTACATTTGTAGGAATACCTATTCCTGGATTAATTAACGCATTGATTTTAAATAGCCAATATTAAATTTAATTATTATGAAAGCTATGAATACTATTTTATTAATTTGTTTTCTTATGATGAGCAGTACATGTGAAAATAATGAAAAGGATGATTGTCATGAGACTATAACTTTTATCAATAATAGCACAAATGAATTATATGTTCATCCAAGTGGAAGTTATCCAGACACATTAGCATTAAAAAATGAGTTTCCAAGTCCAGCATTAAATTCTGATTTATATAAAATAAAACCTAATACAATTAACCATAAAGCATTGGGGAGAAGAGACTGTTATGAATTAGCTTTTGGAAGCGACATTATACCTTCAGATACTTTAATGATTTATGTATTTAATGCAGAAGTATTAGAAACTACCCCATGGGACACCGTTGTATCTAATTATATGGTTTTAAAGAGATATGATTTGAGTTTGCAAGATTTAAAAAATATAAACTGGACAATCACCTATCCATAAAAGCAAAAAAGCCCGGCAAGTCCGGGCTTTTTATTACGAAGCATACGCCTTCTTCGTCTTATAATCCCTTAAATATGCACCAATAAATTTAACCACCACTTTTTGTTCATCTTCGGGGAGTTCTTCCACTGCCCGGAATTGTTTTAGCAAATCTGCATTTTTAAGGGTTGCTTTTGCTTTTTCGTCTGTATTGCCGTTAATGAGATAATCCACGGAAGTATTAAGAATCGTGGCGATTTTGTTTAATATATCAGCCGGTGGTTGTATGCCCTGGTTTTCATATCTGCTAAGCTGTGCTTTTGAAATACTCACCTTTTTAGCCATATCAAGCTGTGAAATATGATTTGCTTTTCTGAGCTCCTGTATGCGGTTACCGAGATTATCCATATTAAGTATCATTTTAGATTTTATTAACAACAAAGATAGCAAATATGTTGCTGTTTTAAAAGAGAAATGCCTCATATTGTTAATAACTTAATTTGAATTAATTTTTATAAAGTAACGTTTATGATTTACTTTGTAGCATATTTGAGCCAATTAATTTTATTAACAATAAAAGAAGCCTATGGAAATACAAGAAATCAAACAACGGCTAAGCATTTTACAGGTACTTGCCCATTACGGCTTAAAACCCGACAAAAACAACCGCTTAAAATGCCCTTTTCACGATGATAAAACCCCCAGCTTGCAGGTGTATCCTAAAACCAACACATGGACATGCTTTAGCAGCAATTGCACGGCAGGCACTGGCGATCAGATTGATTTTATCATGAAAAAAGAAAACATTACCAAACACCGGGCTATTTTAAAAGCAAAAAAATTAATTTCCGGAAGTACAGACGTACGACCGTGCGTCTCGACAGCAAAGCCGTCGGCCATTAATAATACCGAAGTACTCACCCAGGCCTTTACCCATTTTGCCAGAAGCTTAAACGCCAAGCCAAAGAAAGCCATTGAATATTTGGAGAGCCGCAAACTCGATCACAAACAATTATCCATTGGCTACGATGCCGGTACACTACACAAGATAAACGGTGCCACAGATAAACAAAAGCAGGAATATTTACAATCCGGATTACTCAAACCGGATAAATTTGGCAGGGAAAACAGCTTTTATACTCGCTTTAATGGCTGCATTGTTTTTCCTTTACTCAATAAAAGCGGAAATATAAAAAGCTTGTACGGTCGCCATATAGAAAAAGGACACCATTACTTAGAAGGGGAACACAAAGGATTATATCCAGGCTATCCAAAACCGGAAACCACCAAACTCATATTAACAGAGGCGATTATAGACGCTGCTACCTTGCAACAAATACCAACCATTACAAAAAGCTTTACAATCCTTACACTTTACGGCACAAACGGATTTACCAATGAACATGCAGAAGCAATAAGAGAACTAAAGGAGTTAAAGGAAATTATATTGTTTTTTGATGGAGACCAAGCCGGAGCAGAAGCGACAAAGGAAATAGCTGCAGAACTAAAGCAAATTAACAAAAAACTACAAATATCGGTTGTAGAAACACCAGAAGGCGAAGACGTGAATAGCTTGGTACAAGGACACGAGAACGAAATATTTACTCACCTGTTGGAAAATCGGAATCCTTTTTCTTTTTCAACTGAAAATTCAATTGAAAAAGAAAAAAATACAGAAGAAGCACCGGAAATAAAATACCCTGTAGCCGGAGACCAACTAAAAGTAACCCCGGATTACATACAATACGAAACCGGCCAATTAATCATTACTTTATGGGGCGGCATAGAAATACACACGTTGAACCGATTGAGGGTTACGCTACATCTGCAGGTAAAGACGTTGCATGCAACGTCTCAAAGCTTCCGTGACACCGCCGACCTTTACAGTCACAGCCAAACCGACCGATTAATAAAGCAAGCAGCTGAAAAGTTGGAAATTAGTACGAGCGTGATAAACGAAGCCATAACAGGCTTAACAAAAGAACTGGAAGCCTACCGGCAGCAAAAACGGGAAGAAAAACGAAAACAACAGCAGGCACAGCAACAGCAAAACAAAGACCTGTTTAGCCGTGAGCAGATGCAAACGGCGTATGATTTTTTAAAAAGCAGCAATTTAACCGAATCAACCTACCAACTTTTTGACAACCTCGGCCTGATCGGCCAGCAGAAGAATGCCACGCTGTTGTTTTTTATTTTCCTGACCCGCTTTTTTAAAAACCCGCTTCATGCCATCGTGATGGGCAGCAGCGGCAGTGGCAAAACCCATTTGTTGCAGGGAGTAGCCGGAACAGTGCCAAAGCAACATATCAACGTAACCACCAGCTTAAGCGAAAACACTTTGTATTACACGCCCAAAGACTTTTTAAAACACAAAATACTCCTGCAGGAAGACTTAGACGGGGCATATAACGCCTTATTACCACTTCGGGAACTGATGAGCAACCAGGAAATAAGCCGGTTTAGCACCAAGACCAACAGCAGAACCGGCGACAGCAAACAGGTATACCTGCATGTAGAAGGCCCTGTATGTGTGGCAGGAGCCACCACAAAAGACCGTGTTTATGAAGATAATGCCAACCGCAGTTTTTTGATACAGATCGAGGAAAACCCAAGTCATGAAAAAGAAGTGATGGAATACCAGGGCAAGGTTGCTGCAGGACTTATTGACTTTAAACAATACGAGCAAAACATCACCCTGTTAAAATCGTGCCAGCTGCTTATTGAACCGATGGAAGTATTGATACCCTTTGCCCCGCAACTGGAACTGCCACCGCATGTTTTTAAGAAAATGCGCACCAAGAACCATTATTTAACGCTGATCAAAGCCGTAACCCTGTGGAACCAGAAACAAAGAAAACACACCACCGACCAGGAAGGCAACAGGTATTTAATCAGCACCCTGGATGATGTCCGGTGGGCAAACCACCTGTGTAAAGACAGTCTTTTAAAGAAATCTGATGAGTTGGGCAGGAAAACCCGAAACTTTTTTGAATCCCTCAAATCTTTTTTGATAGAAACACAAGAGGCCAAACCGGTATTTTATGCCAAAGACATCCGCAAATATTTTAGGCTTCATCCCATGCAGTTGAAACGATTTTTAGAAGAACTGGCATCCCGCGGCTTTATCAAATGCAAAAGCAGGCACATGAAAATAGGCAATGAATATGAAATAATGATCTGGGATGACTACCGGCAGCTACAAGGCAGTATAGACGTGCTTGATACCATTTTACAAAAGTTAAAAAGCGCTGATCTAAAAAATGCTAACTCCCTGTAAATGTTCGCTTTCACATACCTTCACATACTTTCACAACCCTGTTTGTGAAAGTCACAGCCCTTGCCACGCAAGGCATACAAGTCGATTTAAAATCACTTTCACAACTTTCACAGGGGGGACAAGCGCAAGGTATTTTCTTTTTCAACTGAAAAAACAAAAAAAATGACAAGCAAACAACTACAAACAAATGAATTTAGGCAAACCATGCAAGACTTTATTACCTGGTTAGATACTTTATCATATACCCAGGCTACCATTACCACCAGGGCAAGAAACACCCGTGATCTTTTATTGCATCTTGAAAAACATGATATCAAAAACCTGCGCCTGATCACCGGGCATGTGCTACACCATTTTATCAGTTGCCAGCAAAAACGAAAGAACCGGATCAATGGCGCAGGGCTTACCAAAGCCACACTTAACACCATCATTGCCGGTGTGAACCTGTTTACCCATTACCTGCAGATTACCGGTAAAACGGGGTACACAGACAAATTGCCTTACCTGTCAAATCACCAAAGCAGCAGAACGATCCTTACCATGGAAGAAATACAAAGCCTTTACAATGCCACATACCAGGTAAAAAGCAAATCACCCGATCCACTGGCTTACGGCCAGCGTGACCGTGCCATGTTATCGGTATTTTATGGCTGCGGGCTGAGAAAAAGCGAAGGTGTGAGCTTAAACAAAGAAGATATTTTGCAAGAAAGAAACCTGTTGCATGTGCGCAAAGGCAAAGGAAAGAAAGAACGCTATGTACCTGTTACCAAAAATAATATGGCTTTTATCAGGGATTACATGGCATACGGCAGAAAATATTTACAATCCAGGGGTGCCGGCCATGAAAAGGCATTTTTTATCAGCATTTATGGTAACAGGTGTGGTGATCAGGCACTGTCAGGCAGGCTAAAAATGTTGGTAAAGCAAAGCCATAAAGCAAGCATCAGCAAAAAATCGCCTACCCTGCATACTTTACGGCACTCCATCGCTACCCACTTGCTGCAGCAAGGCATGGAAATAGAGATGATCAAAAAATTTTTAGGCCACCACTCTATTGAATCCACCCAAATATACACCCATGTTGCCAATGAATTATAAAACTGTACGCCATGAAAGATTTTACCATGTATCAAACCCAAAAAGACTATGTCAGGCAAACGATCAGGATCAATAATTATCATTTACAGTATTTTAAAATGTGGTGTACAGCCAATAAACAAGACATAAAAAACATCACTTACCAGGCTGTTTTATCTTTTATACGCCATGAGAAGGCAAGAAACATCACGGAAATATCCATTACCAACCGGTTAAATGCCATCCGTATCTATTATGATTATTTAGAAGAAACCGGCCAGGTAAAACAAAACATTATCCGTCAGGTAAAAATGAGGCATCCGGTAAAAAAAGTCAAGCCGGAGGCATTAACACCGGTACAGCTTGAAAACATTTACAAGGAATATGCGAATCAACCCGGTTGGCAGTTCAGGTCGAAAAAAGAAAAACAGTTGCACAAGCGTAACAAGGTGGCCCTTGGCCTGATGATCTTCCAGGGGGTGGTAGCAGGGGAACTGGCCAGGCTTGAAACCTATCATGTAAACCTTGATGAAGGCAAAATATACATCCCGTCAACCAGGAAAAGCAATGCCAGGCTGTTACAATTACATGCAAACCAGATCATCCCTTTGCAGGCATACATGAGCGAAATAGAAAAAGGGTATTTGTTTCCATGCAAAAAATTTACCGACCTGGTAAGCCGGATCACCAGGGATGTAAAAAAAATATCTCCTGCACTGGAAAGCAGCCGGCATATACGATCAAGCGTGATCATGAACTGGCTGCAGCAATACAACATCCGGCAGGTACAATACATGGCAGGACACAAAAAGATCAAAAGTACCGAACATTACAAAAACGAAGACCTTAGCGATTTAACCAAACAACTTGAATTGTTCCACCCGTTGAAATAAGCATATCATTGCACCAGGGCAAAAAATCCAGCCACTTTGCAAAATGATGTATAATTGATTAAAGCGGTATTTTACAAAGTTCCCCCTGTCTTTTTTGCCCTTCCCCGCTCCAGCCCTTCTGTTTTATTTTTCGTCATGCTTTTTGTGCCTTCCCACATACGGCACATTGCTTTTTTGTTTTTTTAATTGATTGATTTTTAAAGGTAAAAACAAAAAATCAAAGAGCCGTCCTGTCCCTGCAAACAAAAAGACATGGCCAAAAAATAAAACCCCAAGCTATATTAACATAATGCGGCATTA
>CAZKIR010000222.1:2050-6864 GCA_964552835.1 uncultured Bacteroidales bacterium | reverse complement strand
ATCTTCAGGATAAATGTCCATCTTTTCCAACACCTTGGGGTTCATTCGCGTACCGTTAGTGGTAATGATATACCTGTATTGCAGGTTTTCGATGGTGGCCTGTGGTACGCCATTGATATGGATTTTGCCGTGTACAATCTCGAGCGTGTCACCAGCTATGGCGACGCAACGCTTGATATAATTGTCTCGTTTGTCGACGGGCCGTACCACGATATCAAAATTTTCCCTTACATAATTCCGTGCCTTGTTGTAGTAGTATTGTTTGTCGTGTTTCACGTTCCGTTGCTCATCTTGCATCTCGAACGAGCGGACATACGAGCGCAAGATGGAATAATAGCTTTGTGCGGAATTCTGTATCACGACCGTGTCGCCCGCCGGAAAATTAAACACCACGATGTCGTCGTTTTTTATTTCGCGAAGCCCTGCCAGGCGTTGGTATGGCCATTGCACCCATTCCACGAACGATTTAGTTTTCTGGGTCAAGGGCATGGTATGCTGGGTAAAAGGAAAAGAAAGGGGCGTGTTGGGGATACGGGGGCCGTAGCTTAGCTTGCTCACGAACAAGTGATCCCCTATAAGCAAGGTCTTTTCCATTGATCCCGTGGGGATTTTATAATTTTGGAACAAGAAAATATTGATCAAGGTAACAGCAATCACGGCAAATATCAAGGCATCAATCCATTCTACCAGGGCGCTGTTCTTGCCTTCACGTTTTTTCCAAAACGACCAGTTTACTTTTTTCGTAACATACATATCGAACAAGATAGGTAAACCGAACAAAAACCAGTAATTACCAAGCCACGTTACCCAAGCTATATATATCGCGCTAGCAAACCCGAATTTAAAATACTTGTTTTTCAGGATAGCGGGAATTTTTTTCACTATTTCTTTTATTTTTTCCATTTAGAAATGATATTATCAATGAAGTTTTTTAAAATTTTAACAAGTCGTTCATGGTAAACACGCCTTTTTTATCCTTGATAAATTCAGCCGCGACCACGGCCCCCAGGGCAAACCCTTTCCGGCTTTTTGCCTCGTGGGCCATGGATATAGTATCAACGTCTGAATCATAAGTAATCGTGTGTATACCAAATACATTTTCTTTACGGATGGCGTGTATATTTAACTTGGACGCTTTGTCAGCCGTATCTTCTTCCCATTCACTTTTCCTGTCAAGATTTGCTAACAGGCCTTCTGCCAATTTGATGGCGGTGCCACTGGGAGAATCTAATTTTTGTGTATGGTGGGTTTCCTCTATTTCCGCGTTGTATTGTTCAAAATTGTTCATGATCCGGGCCAGGTACTCGTTCAATTTAAAAAATATATTGACCCCCAGGCTATAATTCGGGGCATGAAACAACGCGGTTTGGTTTTCGTTTACCAACCCGCTAACCGCGGGCAAGTGTTCCATCCATCCAGTAGTGCCGCATACCACGGGCAATTTTGCCTTCAAGCACTTGGAAATATTTGAAACAGCCGTGTCGGGCCGGGTAAACTCGATGGCCACATCGGCCTTGCCAAGGTTCCCGGGTGTAAATTCATGCTGGTTATCAATATCAATAGCCAAAACGATCTCGTGGCCCCTTTCCTGGGCTGTTTTTTCAACTTCTTTTCCCATCTTCCCATAACCTACCAGGGCAATGTTCATAATATCCTATTTTAACATTTATATTTAAAAGCGCTAAGATAGGAAATATTATCAAAATGATAAGGGGTTGAAAGGAATTGATGGGATAGATAAGTTAGGACAGGCAAGCAACGGTAATAAAATTTACTGGTGTTTTGCAATTGATATTAATGAACGAATAATTATTGGATTATCGCTAAAAAAAGCCCGGGAATTCGTCCCGGGCTTCACCAATTTATTCATTTTGATTTTTCTTACCGTACCCTGATGCTTTCAGTGTAACTGTTATAGGTCGTGCTTAACACGGCCATATGGCTACCCGGGCGTAATTTCGAGAGGTCAAACCGTTTTTGAAACCCGAAATCACCCTCGAATTGATCTTGATAAATCAAGTCGCCGCTCACGTCATAGAGTTTCACGATAACCGGGGCCTGCTCAGGGATCAGGTAGGCCACGTGCAATATGTCACCTTTCATGAAAAAAACAGGGCCGTTTTCGGCAAATTCGCCTTTATCGCTTTGCACGTGCAATTCATTGCCAGCTACCGAGAAAGAACGGTTTACCCATTCCCCGTTTAATCTTACTTCCATGGTATAATTCCCGTCTTCAAGAAAGGTGAAATCGTATAGCTTTTTCACTTTGTCACTGTCCCTGAATACTTTCTCGTGCAACAAGATCCCGGCAGCATCCCGGATCCTTACCATGGGGTTCTCATCAATGGGTTTTTGGATAGATACTATCGCTTTTTTCGATTGGGCTACCGGTTCAAAAGACACACTTCCCGTTCCGCCTTCACTGGCGCTCATGTTACCCGTGGCAATTACTAAAACGACCATTAAGGTAAACATTCCAAATACATTCATCATCCTTTTCATAAGCCTAACATTTAATGGTTCAACAATAAACCTGCACCCATCGTGCAGGAAAAAAATCTATTACAAAAATAACCTTGCCTAACACCAATCAAGTTAAATTGATGTTATATTTAGATTAATTTTAAAAAACCAAATTTTTAATATATTTTATATTTTTAATGGTTACTGAAAGGGTTTAACGAATAAAAAATGATATTGTTTAGCGAAATATTTAATTTTTTTAGGGGTAGTTTATCTATTATTCATTTTTATAAGAAATTTTTAATGCTATTCATGTTTTCTTTTAACATCTCGGCTAAAAGATTTTAAGTATCTTAATAGCAGTGCATTATAATTATTCCTTATATGATGGTTTGCAACAAATGTAAAAAAAACGTACAGCTAACCACCCCGCCCAGGATGGGCGACTTATTTCAGCCCAAAGGCAACGCCTTAAGCCAGCCAGGCACAACGAGAAGAGCCACTTAATACCGTCTTGATGCAAGAAGTGAAATATATTTTTCATTCAGGAATAAAACAACCTTTTTACTCCCCATCCTGATAATGACCAGGGTTCAACAAATCAAAAACCGTTTTTACCGGGTGAAAGGTCTCGATAGGCAATTCCAAGAAGATGGAATTCCAATCGGCCATGGAGCCATTCCACAAGCCCGGGAGTTCCAAAGCTTTCAAGGGTTTTCCCTGGAGGGTTTTCTGGCTGATGAACCCGGCATCCTCGTCCCGGTACTTGAGCAAATTAAATGGCCGGCCCTTGTAATCTTTTATGCCACAAACCATATGGGTGGGGTTAAAATGCGTGGCGGCATAAAACCTTTCCTTTTGCACGGGATCGCCCAAGTCTGCCTGGGCTTTTTCAACTATCTGCAATGAACGGCCACCGTCTTGATCTTTCAGGATAAAAGGGCCGCCGCCCGGTTGGCCTTCATTTTTTACCATGGCGCATACCCGGGTAGGCCTGTCAAGTTTGGCACGGCAATACACTGCCTTTTCCCCTAGCGGGGCTTGCTTGATTTTTTCGGGGATGCCCAGGAAAAGTACTTGGCTTAAAAAGTCCATTACCTCAGCAATGACCTCTTCCCCAACTTTCCCGCCCATTTGCTCGAGATAGGAAAATATTTTTTGCTGATATTCAATAAGCACGCCTACCAATAACTTGTTGTAAGGGGCTATCTTCTCTTGCACCTCCTCCCTTGCCACGTTATCAATGTTTTTGATAAAGACATGGTCGGCATGCAGCTCGTTCAAATTCTCGAGCAAGGCCCCGTGCCCCCCGGGCCGAAATAACAAACTACCGTCTGACAAGCGGAAAGGACGGTTTTCCATGTCCACCGCGATGGTATCAGTAGCTGGCTTTTGGATAGAAAAACCTGCTGAAAACCGAAATGGTTTTCTTGATTCAAAAACCTTTTTTGCTTCTGAAAATGCTTTTTTAAACTCATCCTGGTGCTCGGGCAAAACGGTAAGCTGCATTTTTACCTCCCCGTTTTTCAATGCCCCTTCTTTAGTAGCCTCGATCATGTGTTCTTGTAGCGGGGTGCGCGTTTCCCCGCTATAGGCGTGAAAAGGCAATAAACCCTTGGGTTTTGCCGATAAATTCATGCCGTTTTGATATAATAAAAAAGATATGATATCGTTATACTTACCGGATTTAGCAGCAGATTGGAGGCTTTCTTCATGCCGGTTTTCGAATTCATTGGCCAGGGCTTGGTAAAAAGGGTATTTCGGTAAATTAACCATGAAATTTTCCACTTGTTGATTGTCCTTCCCGGGCGATTCAAGATATTCAAAAAAGGCTTTAAACATACGGGTAGCTGCCCCGGAAGCGGGAACAAATCGCACACGCTGGTAATTGCCGGATTTTTTCCCGAAGTTTTGAATAAGCTGGTCCTGTATTTCAGGCGATAATTGCAGTATGCCTTTCCCGGGTGTGGCAGGGGCATCTATACGAGGTTTGGGAAAACCTTTCCGAAATCTTTCTACCTGCTCTTCAACTTGTTGTATGCTTAAGCCATGTGTATTTACCTGTTCAATATCTTTTGTTGATAACATGAAACCCGCGTTTTTTTTAATGTAAAAATTACTGAAAATTTAAATCTAAAGAACTCGAAATATCGTAAAAATAATATAATTTTATATAATCCCCAGTAAATGGCCGATGAATTGGTTTTTTAATTATAACTTATTGAATAACTGAATTATGAACAAAAGTTTTCACGGGTATACCTGCTTTCTTTTTTGTATTTTGTTTGGTTTAAACATACAAACCAGCGGGCAATCGGTTGGTTTGGTATTAAGTGGCGGGGGTGCAAAAG
>CAZKIR010000222.1:0-2040 GCA_964552835.1 uncultured Bacteroidales bacterium | reverse complement strand
TGGCACATATCGGGGTGATAAAGGTTTTGGAGGAAAACAATATCCCCATCGATTATATAACGGGTACCTCGATTGGTGCTATCGTGGGGGCCATGTACGCCATTGGCTATACCCCCGGCCAAATGGAACAATTGGTTACATCAAAAGATTTCTTAATGTGGTCGAAAGGAAAAATTAAAGAAAGATATATTTACTATTTCAAGAAACCCGCACCAGATGCTTCCTGGTTTAGCGTGGATTTTGAAAGGGACAGTACCTGGCGTACGATACTGCCCACCAACCTGATATCCAATTACCAGATGGATTGGGCTTTCATGGAAATCCTGGCCCCTGCCAATGCTGCTGCCAACAATAATTTCGACAGCCTTTTCGTGCCTTTCCGTTGCGTGGCTTCTGATATCTATGCAAACAAAGCCGTAGTTTTCAGGGAAGGAAACCTGGCCAAGGCCGTGCGGGCATCCATGACTTACCCGTTTTACTTTAAGCCCATCACCATTGATGGCCGGGTTTTTTTTGACGGGGGCATTTACAATAATTTCCCATCTAACGTGATGGCCAATGATTTTGGGCCAGACATCATGATCGGGGTAAAAGTGTCCTCGAATTCAAAGCCACCCCGTGAAAATGATGTTTTACTCCAGCTCGAGAACATCTTCATGGAACAAACTAACTTTGACTTGCCTGCCGAGAAGTCTATCTTGTTACAACCGGCCACCCAGGAATTTGAATTAATGGATTTCGGAAGGGCCGGCGAGATTATTCACAAGGGGTACGAGACTGCCAGCGAAAATATAGATAGCATAACGGCGTTGTTGCAACGACGTACCACGGCAGCAGAACTGAACAAAAAAAGAAAAAAATTTATATCCAGGCAACCAGATGTAATTTTTAATGACTTAAGCGTGGAAGGGGTAAACGAGGAGCAGGCAGTGTACGTGGAAAAAAGCCTTGGATTAGTTAATCAGAAAATGGCCCCGGACCTGGTTAAGGAAAAATACTTGAAACTGGCCGCCGACGATAAGATTGCTTCCATGGACCCCGGGGCCATGTACGATAAAAACTCGAAAGCATTTCACTTGCATTTAAAAATGAACGCACGGGAAAGGTTTTCCACGAGCCTGGGCGGCAATCTCTCGTTAAACTCTTATAACCAGGCCTTTGCCAGCCTGGAATACAAGTATCTTGGCAGCGAGGCCATCAGCGTATACATGAACACCTATTTCGGGCGGTTCTATAGTTCCTTGCAGTTAATGGGGCGTATTGATCTCCCGGGTAAATATCCATTTTCCATTAGTTCAGGGTTCACGTTTCATACCTGGGATTATTTCAAGACCAATACCAGCATATTTTTCAATGAAGAAAGGCCTTCATACGTCATCCGTGACGAGTATAATTTCCGTATAGATATGGCTTTTCCTACTTTCAATAACTTTAAGGCCATGGTAGGTGCGGGGATTGCCAGCATGAACGATGATTATTACCAGGTTTCTGATTTTACCCGTACCGATACGGCCGATCATACCAACATGTTATTGCACACCTACCACCTTACCTACGAGGCAAACACGGCAAATTACAGGCAATTTGAAAATGCAGGGCGCCAGTTTTCCATGTCCCTCCGTGCCATCCTCGGAAGAGAACACCATACCCCGGGCTCTACGGACCCCGCCCGATCCAAGGCCATGAAAGACCATTCCTGGTTGGTAACTAAAATTTTATATAAAGATTATGAAAAACTATTGCCATGGTTAACCACGGGCGTTCATTTTGAAGGGGTAGTGTCCAACCAGTCTTTCTTTGACAATTACACGGCTTCCTTGGTATCAGCCCCCGCTTTTACCCCCTTGCCCCATAGTAAATTACTGTTTATTGACAAGTACAGGGCATACTCTTATTTTGGCACGGGGGCAAAAAATATTGTCCATATAAACGATCGCTTCGATTGGCGGCTGGAAGGGTATTTATTCATGCCTTACCGGGAACTGGAAAGAAAAGGAATAAACCAAACCGCCCTGGGCAAGCCCATGGAAAAAAAATACT
>CAZKIR010000221.1:0-6929 GCA_964552835.1 uncultured Bacteroidales bacterium | reverse complement strand
CCCTTGCGAAAAACTTTCGCGAAAAATTGATGAATTAAATTTGCAATTTACAAAAACTGAAAACAATACCCATGATTAAGTGATTAAGTGAAGTTTATAATTTTTAACTAACAAGTTGGGTTAAAAATAAACATGTGAAAGTTATGCCCGACAAGTTTACACCAACGCTTTTCTCCATTGTTGGACAAACCGCCCGGTACAGCATCCCGATTATTCCATCGGGATGACCCGTACGCTGGGTGGTGTCTTCCTGGCGGTCAGACAGGTGAGGGGTTCCCCGATAGGCTATGCACCTATCGGCTGCCTACTCGATTGGCGGTTTGTTGCTCATTATTTTGTCCAGTTTTCTATTTTTAAGTCCGGTATGCGTGTGAATTCTTTTTCATTGTTTGTTACCAATGTAAGTTTATAACTCCTGGCATGAGAAGCTATTAACATATCTAATGGGCCTATGGGGATACCTCTTTTTTCTAAATCCGCCCGAATTATTCCATATTCTATTGTAGCTGAATAATCAAAGTCTAAAATTTCAAGAGGAGTTATAAATTTTTCAAGGGCTTCCTTATTTTTTTCAGGATTAGAGCTTTTCTTTACTCCGAATTGTAATTCTGCTAACGTAATAGATGAAATGCCAATACTACCCACAAATAGCTTTTTGAATTTTTCAAATACTATCTTAGGTTTCTGTTTGATAATATATACACAAATATTTGTATCTAATAGATATTCCATCAATCAAACGATTCTCTTTGTTGATTATTTGGCTGATCTCTGTTATCCATAAAATCAGTAGTAAAAGTTTCAACACCTTCAAGTAGATTTTGCCAAGGATTATGAAAAGGAATAATTTGCAAGGTGTTTCCTATTTTTTTAATATAAACCCTGTCATCATCTATTTTCATCTGCTTAGGAATTTTAATAGCTTGAAACCCCTTCTTTTTTTTTATTTCAATTGCTTTAGTCCCCATATCTTTACTTTTTGTTTATCAACAAATATAAGTATTTTCTGAAACTTTTGTTCATGCCTTAGCAATAACCGCCAAACGGTTGATTGTATGTGCCGTAAGGGAGTGAGGGCTGCGTTCCTATCCACCGATACAAATGTTTGAGCGGGCTACAACGTTTGAATACCCTCTGAAACCCTTAAGGCATATACACTTTGTGTGTGCCCTGCATGAGCTGCAGTGCACCATTCCGCATGTTCAGGATAAATCTGAAACATGCAAATTTATTTTGAATTAAACAAAGCGGAATGAGTGAATTTATTTATCCAGAGGACTACTCGATTAGGATTTGTTTTTACATTTGTACCTATATCTCGTGGTATTCTTTTCTCCAATTTTTTCAATTAATCCATTTTCAACCGCGAATTTCAAATCCCGGCTTGCTGTCGCTGATGATATTTCTCTAAAATTTTTCAGATAATCTTTTCTTGAGAAAAAGTCCTCTTTCACAATTGATTTAAAAAGATTTATTCTATCAATATTAGTCAAGCTGACATTCTGGATATTCAATAATTCTTTCAGCGATTCAAGAATGTCTTATTTAGGCCCAATCACTCTTTTATTTTCTACAATTGCAGTTATTTTTTCAATTGTCAATGTATTTCCTTCAATTTCAAGCGATGAGTGAATAGTCTTAATCCTGTTTTTCTTTCTTAGCTCTGTCGGAGACTTATTTAAATGTGCTGAATTCACTTCTCCAATTCTTTCCGAAATCGAAGCAACAAGTTTTAAAATCTTTCCTGTTATCTTATATGGTGGTTTCATTCACTTCAAAATCGATACTATCATATGATACTATCAAAGATAATTAATTTAAATGTTGCTTTTTTTGATTGATGCAATATATTTGTTTATGACAAGGGCATGGGGGCTAGATGGTGTTTTTTACGGTTCATGGCAGCAAATTTTATCGTTAAACCTACACGAAAGTATCAAATATCTCTAAACAATCAGCATTTTTTTACCCGTATTTTATTCTTTATCCTTGTTTTCTCACAACTAAAAACACGCGAAACGTACCTCCTCTCCCCCTATTTTTATTTTTTTTTTAATAGGTAACTGTTCAAGGCGCCTATCTCGTCTTTCGTGAAAAAGTCCGGCAAGTAGAACCCCTCACGCGGCCGGGGTAAGTAATGTTGTAACGATCAAAAAAATCATGGCATGGCAAGGGCATCTTGCAAATCCTTTTCAAGGGGATGGATACTCCTGCAAAAGTGGTTATTGCCAGCTAATCTTCTCGATTTTTTCTTTTCTTACCCAGCCCTTGTTGCCATCGGGGATTTTTATCTCGAACCAACCGTCCAGCTCGTCTTCCACGCTAACTTTAAGCCCCTCGTGTACCACGAAAAGCTCGTTACCGCTTTCATCGGGCGTGCTTTTGGCAGTCAGCGAAGGTGCCATGACAATGGCCTCGGGGTTGCCAGTGATGGCTTTTTCTCGTGCCCAGGAAAGGGTATAAGCCGAGACGGACAGGATAAAAAACGCGATGGACACCCAAAAACTGGTTTTTCTCAAGGCTATCCGGGTAGAGAAAATATAAACGAAAAGCAAGAGCAAGGCTGTAAAAAACAATGCCAGGGCCATCATGGCCCAGGTATTGGAAGAAAGCAGCATGGTCAAGCCCTGGAACCAGCGTATGAAAAACACTTCCGGGATGGTTTCTACCCTATCTACCCGTAAGCTCCTTGCCAGTTCAAGGTTATATAGGATATCCCCGTTTTTGGGATCAAGCAAGTGGGCCCGCTCGTAATTCAGGATCGCGGGGGCTAGCTTGTGCGATTTGTAATAGGCGTTGCCCAGGTTAAAAAACAATTCGGGGGCAGCATAACCCGCGTCGGCCAGTTTTTCGTATGCCTCGATGGCTTGTTCGTATTCCCCGTTAATGTAATGCTCGTTGGCCCTGGTGAAAAGCGAATCCTGGGCCATGGTGGCCAGGGGAAGGAATACGCATAGAAACAAGATGAATATATTATTTTTCATGGTCTTACTTGATTTGGTTTTCCAATGTACCCACTAGTTTAACCCCTTTTTGATACAGTTCGTTCATCTGGCCCTCCCCCCCGGCCGGGGCATACTTGGCCATTTCGCAGGCATCGATTAAATCCAGGTAGGCTTGCACGTTCGTTTTTTCAACGCCCCTGTTGGCGAGGGTTTTCATGGCCGAATCCTTGGACAGGCTGGATACCGGAAGGCTTAGTTTATCGCCCAGGTAGCCCCATAACGCGCGCAACATTTCATCATAAAACGGCCCTTTTCCCCCTTTTTTAAGATAGGAAGCTGCTGTTTTCAGGCTTTTCCTGGCTTTTCTATTGGCTTTCCGGTTTTTCACCTTCCTGATATCGGCATTTCGCTTGATGTTTTGTTTCCTTAGCAGGAGAATTCCCGTGAAGGCAAGCAAACCGGCCAGCAAAATCATGTAATAGCGTGATGAGTTTACATGAAATGTACCGCTTTTTTGAAATTTTACATTGCCTGTTTTGATGTAGCGTATATCTTTCCCGATAAATTTGATTTCTTCTTTCGAGAGCCCTGAAATAACTGTCCCGGTGCTTTCTTGTCCGGCACCTTTTTCCACGTTAATGGCAAACTCCTTGGTTGATAAGAGCTTGTAGGATCCCTCCCGGGTCGAGAAATAGGAAAACCGGACGGGGGGGAGCCTGAAATTCCCGGCATGCCTGGGGATAATTAGATATTCATGGGTTTTTGTACCGGAAACCCCGTTCAGGCCCTCGCGGGTATTTACTTTTACTTCCGGGTCGTATATCTCGAAATCGGGCGGGAAATCCGGCTTTGGTATGTCAATGAGCTTGATGTTCCCGTTCCCGGAAACGCTTACTTTCATGGTAATGGCATCGTTGGCCTTTACCTGGTCCTTGTCTACCGTTGCCTGGATGTTAAAATCGCCCACGCCGCCCGTGAACCCTACAGGTTTGTTGCCTGGTATAGGTTTTGCCTGAATGACCACGGGCAAGCTCTTTAATGTTTTTTTCACGTTTTGGTACGAGCCGAAAAAATCATCAAAAATGCTCCGTCCCCTGCCTTGCACCTTTTTTTGGTAAACGGCTTCTATCTCGAAAGGTTCAATGGTAATTTCGCCAGGCCTTTGCGGGAACAGGATAAATCGCTGTAAAATGCCCGTGCCATAAATTTCCCCCTTCACGTTTTCCCTTTCCAGCGAGTGGAGCTGTGGGGTTTCCAGGTCTTCTTTCACGAAGCCTTGAAAGTCGGGGATTTTCGGGTTTTCTAATCCCGAGAGGTTCAATTTCGAGTAAATTTTTATGGTGGCGATAATGGCCTCGCCCTGGTATACCTCGCGTTTGTTGACCAGCAGGCGCACGAACAGGTTCTTATTATCGGTTTTTACTTCTTGGCTACTTGGTGCCTGCTTTTGGTTGGCCGGTGCCCCAGGCCTGGAGGTTGTTCCCCCTACCACTTCTATTTGCAGGGCGTTAGAGGGGTAATCCTTCCGATTAACCCTTGCCTTGGCCGCGGGAATGGTATATTTACCGCCTTTTGTTGCCCTTAGGTAATATGTATAGGTATAATTGTAGCTTTGGGTCATTTTGCCATTAATAATTTGTACCTGGCTGGAACTGGAGGTAGACGGGCCTGCTAATACCGTGAACGCGTCGAAGGTGGGGGCGAAAAATTTGCTGGGTTTTGCATTCACGTTGTATTTCACGGCAAATTGTTCACCTATTTCTACTACCTTGGGCGCCGATGCGGTAAATTCAACCTCATTGGCCGAGAGGGACAATGTGCCAATGGTTATAGCGAAACAGGCAATGGTGTAAATAATTCTTTTGCTCATTTGTTGTCCAGTTTGTTACCAATTTTTAAGTACCCTTATTTCCTGGCTTTTGGCCTCTTTTTCTTCCACTTTTTCTTTCACTTCTTTCTCCTCGTTCTGGATGGCTTGCAGTATCCTCTCCGCGTCTTCCTTGGATATTTTTCTCATGTCCCGGGCCTGCTCTTTCTTTTCCCCTTCTTTTTCTTTGTCCTGTTGCGCTTGCTGTTGCTGTTGTTGATCTCCTTCCTGCTGTTGCTGGTTTTGCTGCTGCTGCTGCTGTTGTTGTTCTTGGTTTTGTTCTTGATCTTTCTGATCTTGTTGCTGCTGCTGCTGCTGTTGTTGCTTGTTTAACTGGCTTTTCGCGTAGGCCAGGTTAAACTTGGTTTGCATGTCGCCGGGCTGGTTGCGCAGGGCATTTTTGTATGCTTCTATGCTTTCTTCTATTTTCCCTTGTTGCAACAGTGTATTTCCCAGGTTATGATAAGTCTTGGCCTTTTCTTCTTTGCTTATCCCGTCTATCGGAACGGCACGGAATTGATTACTGGCTTCCTTGTATTTTTTTTGCTTGTACAGCGCGTTGCCCAAGTTAAAGGTAGCCATTTCCGAGTTGGGTTTATCTTCTAGTGCCTTCCGGTATTTCACCTCCGCATCCTCGTATTTCTCGGTACTATATGCTTTGTTCCCTTTCCGGATGTCTTTCCGTTCTTTTTGGGCTATCGTGGGTTGCCCGGGTAAAACCAACAAGGCTATTAATAACAAGCTCTTCATATCTAGCAACATTTTTTTATTTATTATTTTTCCCGAACAGCTTAATATTTTTCAACCATTTATTTTTTCTTTCCAGGATGATAAATTCTATTGCCAACAAAATCAATGCCAGCCCGATAAAGTAAGGAAACTGATCCTCGTATTCCGAGTAGGCCTTGGATTCTATTTCTTTCTTGTCCATCTTGTTTATTTCTTTGAACAAGGACTGTAGCCCGGTCCCGGCATTACTGGCACGGATATAAGCGCCATTGCCCACTGCGGCCATTTGTTGTAAAGTGGCTTCGTCCAGCTTGCTCACGATGGTATTGCCTTGCCGGTCTTTCAAGTAGTTCGAGGTGCTTCCCCTTACCGGGATAGGCGATCCGGTGGTCGACCCCATGCCTATCGCTTGCACCGTGATGCCTTTTTCGGCAGCGGTTTTTGCCATTTCAATGGCATCTCCCTCGTGGTTTTCACCATCGGTAATAATGATCAAGGCTTTGCTTAGATCGCTGGCCGGGTCAAATGATTTCATGGCCAGTTGGATGGCCGGGCCAATGGCCGTGCCCTGCTTGGGCACGATGCTCGGGCTGATGGTGCCCAAGAACATCTTGGTCGAGGTATAATCGGTAGTAATGGGAACCTGCACGTATGCATCCCCGGCAAAAACGATCAAGCCAATCTTGTCATTTTGCATCTTGTCTACCATTTGGGCAATGGCCCTTTTGGCCCTTTCCAGGCGGCTGGGCTGGATGTCACGGGCCAACATACTGTTCGACACGTCCAGGGCAATGATAATCTCTATCCCTTTTCGCTTCACCTCTTTTAACTTGGAGCCAAATTGTGGCCGGGCCATTGCTATAATCAGGGAACTGATGGCCAGTAAAAAAAGAATGGATTTCAGGATGGGGCGCCCGAACGATAAATCTGGCATCAGCCTCGTGATGGTATGGTATTCCCCCAGTTTCCTGATCGCCCTTTTCTTGTTCCGGTGCACGATGATTATCAGCACCACGAAAACGGGTACTATCAGTAGCAAGTATAATAATTCGGCGTTGGCAAACCTGAATATCTCGTTCATGGCATTTTCTTCTTTTAAGGTATTGTTCTCAGGACTGTCCTGTTCACGATGCCGGCAAACAACAAGAAACCCAGTGCCACGAGGGCATAAGGCAGATATTCTTCTTCTTTCCGGCTAAATTCTTTCACTTCAATTTTAGATTTTTCCAGTGTGTCAATTTCTTTGTAAATCTCTCGCAATTTTTCGTTGCTGGTTGCCCTAAAATACCTACCGTTGGTCATTTGGGCTATTTCTTCTAGTACGTCCTCGTCAATTTCCACTTTTACATCGCGCAATTGGGTCCCGAAGGGGGTTTGCACCGGGTAGG
>CAZKIR010000220.1:0-6945 GCA_964552835.1 uncultured Bacteroidales bacterium | reverse complement strand
TATTTCAACTACATATAAACAAATTGCAAGTTATCATTAAATTCGTGGTAGAACCTTCTTTTTTTTACGTCTTCACGTTTTGACTCGCCCGACAGGCAGGCTTGGCGGTCACATTAAAACCCTCCCAACGCGATCCATTGCCCGTTTTTTTCGGCAGAATGCACGACAGCTTCGATAAAAGCCATACCCCTCACCCCCTCGTGAATAGATGGAAAATCATAAATAAGTTCTGGAGTATCGCCGCTTAATTGCTTTTTCAGGTGGAAAGCAAAATTACGGTAAATGTTCGCGAACGCCTCGATGTAGCCCTCGGGATGGCCTGCCGGAACCCGGCAATGCAAACTGGAAACCTCCGATAACCAAGGGCTGCCGGTACGCATAATTTCCGTGGGCCGATCCAGCCACTTTACCATCAGTGAATTGGGCTCCATCTGGTGCCATTCCAAGCCGCCTTTTTCACCATACACTTGTATCTTGAGGGCATTTTCCTCGCCCGCGCAAATTTGACTGGCCGTGAGTACGCCCCGGGCCCCTTCTTCGAATTGCAACAGTACGCTTCCATCATCATCCAAGGGGCGGCCTTCCACGAAAGTATTCAAATCAGCCGATAGGGCTGTAATGCCGAGCCCGGTAATGTACTCGGCCAGGTTCGCGGCATGGACCCCGATATCGCCCATCGTGCAGCTCAGGCCTGCTTTCTTTGGGTCCGTACGCCATGAAGCCTGTTTTTGACCTTCTTTTTCAATATTATCAGCTAACCAACCCTGGGGATATTCTACTAATATTTTACGAATTTTTCCTAATTGCCCCTCCTTCATAATTTCCCTGGCTTCTTTTACCATGGGATAACCCGTGTAGGCATGCGTAAGGGCAAACAACAGATTTTTCCTGCTAAGTAAATCCTGTAGTTTTAGCGCCTCGTTCAATGAATACGTAACCGGTTTGTCGCACACCACGTGAAAGCCATTTTCTAAAGCCAGGCGGGCTTGTTCGTAGTGCAAATGGTTCGGGGTAACGATGGCCACGAAATCCATTCGTTCCCCCTCGGGCAGCATTTTTTCTTTCTCGATCATTTCCCGGTAATCGCCATATACCCGATCGGCCGGAAGGTAATAATCTTTTCCCGAGGCTTTTGACTTCCCGGGATCGCTGCTAAAAGCCCCGCAAACCAGTTCTATCTCGTTGTCCAAAACGGCGGCCATGTGGTGCACCCGCCCAATAAACGAGCCTTGCCCGCCGCCAATCATGCCAAATCGTAACTTTCGATCCATGGTGTATCTTTTTATTGGTTTTTCTGAAAACGGATTTCAAAGAAGTTGTCCAGTTCACCATCCATTTTGCCTTCGCCCTGAAAAGAAAAATGAAATTCCTGGTACCCTTTCTCTAGTTCAACAGCTTGAAAAGTGGCTTTGTTCTTTTTGTCCAACTTGGTGACCACCGTATCGTTGTTGAAGGTCAGCATGGCAAGATTTTCAGGTAATGTATCGGTGGTATATTCTAAAACCGGCTGGTAAAGACCGGGCTCTTGGACCTGTATCCGGTAGGTGGCCGTTACCCCAGCCATATTCCAATGGTTTACGAAGTTATAAGCGTTTTTTATTTGCCGGGGCAAGTGGCTGGGCGCGAAGGCCAAAACCGGATAGCTATCATAGTTATACGCCCCGATCTGAAAAATGGGCATTTGGAAAACGTGTTCGGAAGATTTTATCCCGTCAAACCAATGATAAAGTTCTTTTTTCAGGCTTTCAGCTATCTCGGGCTTTTCATGATACATGTTGTGTTCTTCCATGGGATCCTCGATCATGTCAAACAGCACGAAATTTTCTGTAACCCCAGGCGTGTTATGGTAAGCTTTCGGGTTTCGGATAAGTTTATAGCGATCGGTACGGATGGATATAACTTGATTCCTGGCTTCCAATTCATTTTTCATGCTAGCCGTTACCGGACGGTATTCATCCATTACCCCCACGGGTGTCCAGGCTTTTTTCGTGGGTTGCCATGCCGCATGGGCGTAATTAAAGACGGTTTTTCCAGGCTTACTGCTTGCTTTCCCTGTAACCACTGGTAAAAAACTTTTTCCATCCAAAGGCAAATGATCGGGGGGAAGTTTTATTCCAGCCGCTTCTAGCAAGGTCGGGTAAATGTCCGTGACATCTGCAAGATAATTCGTTTTACCCGGCTTTACCTGATTCGGCCAACACGCGAACAAGGGGGATTTAACCCCGTTTTCCCATATATTGCCCTTGTGCCCTTTCAAGTTGTTCACGTAACGTAGCGTGCGTTCAGCATCGGTTAAATCGTTGTTGATGATGGCCGGCCCGTTATCGCTCAGAAAAAGGATGATGGTATTTTCGCCCAGCCCCCACTGGTTTACTTGCTGGATTAACCGGTGAACATGAAAATCCATGTGATCGATCATACCATACAAGGTGGCGAATTTTCTTGAAAGCCCTTTATCCATGTACTTTTTCACGTATTTATCTGGTGCTATCAATGGAGCATGTGGCGTGAGAAAGGAAACATAGGCCAAAAAGGGCTTTTCACGGTTTCGGTCAATAAAGTCAAGGGCATAATCTACCAGTACTTGATCAGCCCATTTTTCATGCTGGATTGGTTCGCCATTCATCCAGCCTTCGTTGGTCTCGTGGTCGTACAAAAGGGAGCGGTAAGCTTCATCAAAACCCCTTTCCCAGGGATAATAGCCCGGGCTATGGCCCGAGTGCCACTTGCCCCACATGCCCGTGGCATATCCCGCGTCACGAAAAGTCTCTGCAAAAATGGTCTCGTCAAGGTGAATGTAATCTTTCCCACCGTGCACGTGCGATACCCCGGTCCGTAAAAAATGCCTGCCGGTTAGTAGGGAAGCCCTGGTAGGGGCGCTGACCGGGTTCACGTAAAAACTGGAAAATTGCATGCTTTTTCCCGCCAAGGAATCGAGATAAGGGGTTTCCAGGATTTGGTTCCCGTGCAACGACAAATCGCTCCATCCCATGTCATCGGCTTGCAAGATGAGGATATTAGGAGGGGAAGGCTGTTCTTTTTCGCCTGTTTGGCAGGATGGCATCACAAGGCCAGCCAGGGCGACAGTGGTAAAAGGTTGAAGTTTACTTAACATGGTATTCTTGATTTGCCCAAAAATAATTAAAATTGAAAGATTCTCTTGATGTGCCGTTCGTAAATGTTATCCATCACTTCGTTTTCGATGGTTTGGGCGTATTTCTTTAAGGCATCGGTATAACGATCGCCCATTTCGGCTGCCAGCTTGTACGAAACATGGATTAATTGCCTGAAATGCGGATTGTACTCTGGATGATTAGGAATGTGCCTTAAGGCATTGGCAAAATTGGCACATGTCCATCGGTCTATTTCACCAGGCACGGGCAGCTTTGATTCGTCAATATCGATTACCGTGGCATATGGGGCACACAATTGTTCTTTTCTTTCCAAGCCTTTCAGGTAAATTTCCTTGGCCAGGTTAAGCCCTTCCATACTAGCCAAGGACAAGCCTATCATTTCCTCTAGCCATGTAGTGCCAGCTGTTTTCACGTGGATGCCCTTGTCGTGTTCGCAGATAAGATCGCCCATGATGGGGTAAATCGTGAACTTGTCACTGCCCGAGTGAACGCTTAACTTCAAGTTATCGGGCAAACCAAATTCTTTCACGGCAAAGTCCAGCACTAGCAAGTCTTCTTCAAATTCCCTGGCAAACTGGTTAATGTCGCCCTGGTAATCAACGCCTTTGTTGAACCGCCCGGTGAATTTTGGCGCGATGGTCTGCGCGGGGATATTTTCAGCAGCTAGTCCGCTCAGGATAAAGAATAGTTCCACGGGCGATTGGGGATTTTCTACCTCGTCCATGGATACCTCGGTGATAAAATTGCCTTGCCCCTTTTTCGCGGCGATGTGCCGGTATATTTTTCCTGCCTCTTGAACGGCATTCAAGAAGGTATTTCCGATTTTTCGTATCATTTCGTCCGAAACCAGGAAAGGCTCATCAATACCGGGGATAGAAAGCTTTCCTATATATTTTTCGTTGGCTTGCACGAAATTTTCCACTGTTTGTCCATCCACGGGTTGGCCTATGTAATCGGCCACGTCAATGGTAAAAAAATCAGAGGCATCTATAAAGCCGTCCACGTTCTCGAGTTTTATATGGTCTGCGTCCACGAGGTATTGTTCTTTCCATCCCTTGGCCTTCACGGCCTCGTCGGCTTCGGCCCTAACATCTTCAGGGCGGGAGTTAACAGTCGTATGTTCTCTATATGACTTGTTCCACACCGGGCTTATGTCAATCCCATCCTTTTTAGCTTTCATTAATGCCTCTAATTGCGCGTTTCCCTGGTGGCCAAACCGATCACCTATTCCAAAAGAGTATTTCCCAATGATTTTCATGTAGTTATTCGTTTAATTCGTGTATTCGTGTACGCACACGAAAGTAAAGAAAAAAATGGACAATCACGGCCTTGTTTACCGGGTTTTTTCATGCATAAATAAAAAAACATGGTATGTATGAATTCACAGGGATTTGTAAATATCCACGATGTTTTTGCTGTTCGGGTGACGTTTTCATTTAAGAGCTAAGGATTCAACCCTCATCAAATATACATGAGCCCAGTATAAAAAGGTATATTTTTGTCAAAATCAAGGCGGAGAGAATTTTTGAACCGCAGTTAACTGACTGTTAATGAGGAATCAAAAATTCTCGACAACGACGAGTTTGGCAATAAAGATGCTTTTTATACCAGGCTCATACATGCAATTCTTCCGGCAGTCTATTCCCATCCCTTATCCCAGGCCGGGTGTTTAAAGTAATTTTGTTTATTTTATTAACCCCATTTCCTTGCCTATCGCTACCATGTAAGCGTGTGCTTCCTCGTGATTATTGCCAATTGCACCCTCGAGTATAGCCTCCTTGATGGCTTCCTTGATGATACCCACCGGCCGGGAGGGGGGGATTTGAAAATATTCCATGATTTCTTCCCCCGAAACGGGTGGCTGAAAATTTCGGATGGCATCTTTTTCCTCGATTTCTTTCAATTTTTCTCTTACCAGTTTGAAATTTTCCAGGTATTGCTTTTTTAACACCATGTTTTGGGACGTGATATCCGCCTCGCATAATTTCATTAAATCATCAATATCATCCCCCGCCTCGAACAAGAGCCTGCGCACGGCCGAGTCGGTCACTTCTTCAGTAACCAATGCCATGGGGCGTAAATGAAGCGCCACCAGTTTTTTTACATATTTCATTTTCTCGTTAAGGGGCAATTTCATCCGTTTAAAAATGCCAGGTATCATCTTGGAACCGATATAATCATGCCCATGGAAAGACCAACCTTGCCCGGGAATATATTTTTTGGCGCGGGGCTTGCCCACGTCGTGCAACAAGGCAGCCCACCGGAGCCACAGGTCTTTCGAGGCCTTGGCAAGGTTATCTACTACCTTGATAGTGTGTAAAAAGTTGTCCTTGTGTTTCTTGCCTTGCTTCACCTCCACTCCCTTCATCTCCTCCAACTCGGGAAAAATAATGGACATAAGGCCGGTATCCGAGATCAACCGCAGACCAATGGAGGGTTTCGGGGATAATAAAATTTTGTGGAGTTCTTCAGCAACCCGTTCCCCTGATATAATATTTATCCTTTCTTTTTGACTCGCGATAGCTGATAAGGTATTTTTTTCGATGGTAAATTTTAGCTGGGCCGCGAAACGTATGGCCCGCAACATTCGCAAGGGATCGTCTGAGAAGGTCTCACCGGGCCCTAGTGGCGTGCGGATGATCCCAGCTTGTAAATCGTTTAAACCGGTAAACGGATCAATAAATTGACCGTAATCATCCTTGTTCAGGCTCCAGGCCAGTGCATTGATAGTGAAGTCCCGGCGTTTTTGATCATCTTCCAGGCTGCCATTTTCCACGATGGGCTTGCGGGAGTGCCGTTGGTATGATTCTTTCCTGGCACCCACGAATTCAATTTCAAGATCGCCATGCTTTATCATCGCGGTACCAAAATTTTTAAAAACCGAAACGGGAACATCATTGCCCAGTTTATCAGCCACCTGTCGGGCTAAATGAATGCCGCTGCCAATGACCAGGATGTCGATATCCTTGGATTTTCTTCCTAATAAAGTATCCCTCACGAACCCTCCAATCACGTAGGCCGGTACATTAAGTTCCCAGGCAACCCCGGCTATTTCCTTCAATACAGGAACATCTGGACATTTCTTCATATCTATATATGACAATTTGTATGTTTCAATGACAAAATTACAACGAAAAGATAGGATATTGAACATTTTAGGATTTTTTCATGTTATGGTATAAAGATTGCCGTCTTTTCATCAAATAATATTAAGCATATTAGAAACATTTAAAAACAATACATTATGGTTGAACATTTAACAACAGAAACATTCAAGGAAAAAGTTTTTGACTACGAGAAAAACAAAGAATGGAAATTTGAAGGCGACAAACCTTGCATAATCGATTTTTATGCCGACTGGTGCCAGCCATGTAAGATGGTTGCCCCCGTGCTTGAAGAATTATCGGACGATTACAAGGAGGAATTGAATATATACAAGGTAGACACGGAATCTGAAAACCAGATAGCTGCCATGTTTGGTATTCAAAGCATACCTTCCTTGTTGTTCGTTCCGGCAGAAGGCCAACCCCAAATGGCCATGGGCGCCTTGCCGAAGGATAGTTTTGAGAAGGCTATAACGGAGGTGCTAAAAGTCGAAAAACCGAATTAGTGGCCCTGAGAAAATAAAAGGTTTTCAAAGAGACATGAATTGGTATTTGGACAAACTTTCATTAGATTTTTATCGAACTGAATTACAGCTTACTAAAAAAGCCCTGCCATTATAAATTATTGCCAGGGCTTTTTTTGAAACCCAACCTGGACGAGCCAAGTGGTTATTCCGGTCGAACCATGCCACTCTTTCCGGTTGAAA
>CAZKIR010000219.1:6159-6948 GCA_964552835.1 uncultured Bacteroidales bacterium | reverse complement strand
AATAAAGATGCTTTTTATACCAGGCTCATAAATGATTTAGTAAGATGATGGATTTAAAAGAAAAAATAACAAGTTTAAGTGAAGAATTGCTCCCGGGCATTATCAAGATACGGAGGCATTTGCACCAATACCCCGAGTTGTCGTTCCAGGAGCACGAGACCGCGAAATACATTTGCCAGGTGCTGGGCCAGGAAGGCATCCCCTACCAAAAAGGAATTGCTGGCACGGGCATCCTGGCCAAGCTGGAAGGGAAAACGGCCAATGGAAAAACCATTGCCATCCGGGCCGATATCGATGCCCTTCCTATCCAGGAAACCAACACGGTAGAATACAAGTCGCGCAAGGATGGCGTGATGCACGCGTGCGGGCACGACATCCACACTGCCTCGGCGCTTGGTGCCGCTAAAATCCTGAAACAACTAAAAAACGAATGGGAAGGCACCGTTTTGTTCATTTTTCAACCGGGAGAAGAAAAATTACCGGGCGGAGCGCGCCAGATGCTTAAAGAAAAACTTTTCGCTGACAAGCAACCGGACATTATCCTGGGGCAGCACGTGATGCCATCGTATACAACCGGCATGGCAGGTTTTAAAGAAGGCATTTACATGGCCTCGGCCGATGAAATATACCTCACCGTGAAAGGCAAGGGCGGCCACGCGGCCTTACCCGAAGAAACCAGCGACACGGTACACGCGGCCAGCAAAATTATCGTTGAAATCAAAGCCCTTACCGAACGGGAGAAAAAAGAAGGGATCCCTACTATCCTGTCCTTCGGGAAAATTATCGCCC
>CAZKIR010000219.1:4334-6149 GCA_964552835.1 uncultured Bacteroidales bacterium | reverse complement strand
CCCAGGGGGCTACCAACATTATCCCCTCCAAGGTAGAAATTGCCGGGACCTTCCGTACTTTTAACGAGGAATGGCGGACCGGGGCGCACGATAAAATCACCCTGTTGGCAAAAAAAATAGCCAATTCTTTTGGTGCCGAATGCGACGTGAGCATCGTGAAGGGATACCCCTACATGCAAAATAACAAGGAAGTGACCCGTCACGCGAAAGCTTTTGCTACCGAATACCTCGGCAAGCAAAATATCATTGACATGGATACCCGGATGACAGCCGATGATTTCGCATTTTTTTCCCAGCAATACCCCGCTACCTATTACCGGCTCGGCATTAAACCTGAGCATAGCCAAAAAGAAACCGGGCTACATACCCCGGATTTCATGCCCGACGAAGAAGCCTTGAAAACAGGGGCAGGATTAATGGCCTGGCTATGTCTCCGGTTTTGTAATCAATAATATTTTAAAGAACATGTTTATTTCGTTTGGACAAACCATTATTTTTATATTTTTGTGCTGGTAATGAATTTCAAGGAATATTTTTCAGGATTTGTTTTGAAATATTATTTTTGAAATTATTTTTACAAGCAAATTATTAACTTTTAAAATCAAGAATTATGGCATATGTAATTAGTGATGATTGTACAGCCTGTGGTACTTGTATAGATGAATGCCCTGTAGAAGCAATTTCTGAAGGTGATATCTACAAGATCGACCCGGATGTTTGCACCGACTGCGGTGCTTGCGCTGATGTTTGTCCGGTTGAGGCTATTAGCCCGGCTGAATAAAACAGACAAACAATATCCACACGTGGCCATTGGAGTTTTCCAATGGCTTTTTTTTAAAAAGAAATTTTTATAAGGATTTAATCTCAAAAGAAACTGGGTTAAAAAAAGCCAGCACTAATTAGTCTGCATATTGCTCAAAATCCTCGATAACTTCAAGGACCTGGTTCAAGCAGGTCGCGAACTCTTTCTTCACTTGCTGTTCCCAAAACCTGAGCACTGTCCAACCTTGTTCGGCGTAATACTGGTTATTGGCCCGGTCACGTTGCATGTTGCGCTCGATTTTCGGTAATGAATGCGCCCATTTCATTTAAGCCGTTCAAATTCGCGTAACTATTTTGTACCCTGCCCCTCGCGAAATAAAACTTTCTAGTAAGTAGTTTAAGATTGTATTCAGAAAAAATTAACAGGGAACACTTGATTTTTGAAGAAATAGTTATTAGCTTGCATTTATTCAAATTTTTAACCTAAAAACAGCATTTACCATGGAAAATCAAAAAAAGTTTTCAAAAAAAGTTTTCTTGTAACATTTTTTATTGGAATTAGCCAATTTTTAGTGTTTTTTTCGGCAACAGGGCAACTAAAAATCAACTCGAACGGGAAAATTGGCATTGACGCAGCCGAACCTCATGACAACCGAAGCCTTTACATTGACAATACCTCACCGGCTGACTACACTTATGGAATACTGGTTAACAAAGAAGGAGGGAACAATTGGCCAGGCTACACGACAGGCGTTTATGGTTTTATTAAAAATGGAAGTGGAAATGATAATATGAACATAGGTGTAAGGGGAATGGCATATTCAACAACACCTAAAAACACAGGTAGATCTTACGGAGTTCGTGGAAGGGCTGGTAATTATTCAGATGGCTTCAATTACGGGGTATATGGCAAGTTGTACGGAACTCATTGGGGTGCGGGAGTATATGGCACTACAACTGATGATGTAACAATTTGGGGGCAATATGCCGGGTATTTTAATGGAAACGTGGAAGTAAACGGAATATTGACCGAAAACGGGGTACACTTGCAAA
>CAZKIR010000219.1:0-4324 GCA_964552835.1 uncultured Bacteroidales bacterium | reverse complement strand
GACAAAAGGCTTAAAAAAGATATCAAGGGCCTTCAACAATCGGGAAAAACCCTTGAAAAGATCAAGAAATTAAATCCCGTGAAATACCACATGAAAACAGAACGGCCAGATTTTTTAAAACCCATGGAGAGTGATACCGGCGAGGCAAAAATACGCTTGGACACCGCCTTGCTAAACCGGCAACACATTGGCCTGGTAGCACAAGAATTAAAACAAGTATACCCAGAGCTGGTCTATACCAACGAGGCAGGTATTATGTCAATTAATTACACGGGTTTCATCCCGGTTTTAATCCAAGCCCTGAAAGAACAACAAGAAGAGATACAAACAATAAAGGCCAATTGTTGCAACAAAAAAAAGAAACAAAGCACCGTGGTGGCCACCGGGACAACAAATGACCCCTTTCAAACCGACACGGGAAACCCCGGGCCGTCACTCGCGCAAAACCAACCCAACCCTTTTACCGAAAACACGAAAATCAAGTATTTTTTACCTGAAAGCAACCAGTCGGCCAGTATATATATCTATAACATGCAGGGCAGGCAAATTGATGTTTATGTTTTACATGACAAGGACCATTGCCAACTCCTCATACAAGGCAACAGCCTGCAAGCAGGAATGTATTTTTATACCTTGATCGCTGACGGCCAGGAAGTAGAAACGAGAAAAATGATTTTGACGGATTAACCCGTGGGAATGAATTCATTGTTTAACAAAAACAAAAAACATCATGACAAAAAATATATATATTCTTCTCGTTTCCTTGCTGTCCATAAATTCCCTGTTGTTATCGAATAACAACAAGGGCTTATTAAATAAGCTGGACAAGCAAACATGTAAAACCGGGGTTTTATTAAACAAGGGGTTTCTAAGTAATAAAGAACTAGAGCCTTATAAAAACGACAAGGTACCCGTGATCATGAAACCCATGCAATGGAACTTGCTTTACAGGAACCTACAAAGCTCCATAATAAACCAAGAGGACAATCCCTTGCCCGATATTTCCTATTTTAAAGCCTTCGGAAAACACGAACCATTCGGGATTTCTACCATCCCAGTTGCCATCTTGAATATGCGCGGAGATTACTTGGATGACGGGGAACTCTTGAAATACCTGGAAGGAAAAGATTACTCGACAGAACAACTACACTTGTTCGCGGCTACTACTTTAATTAAACAATCAAACGATCAATACGTTGATTTTTTGGTATCACCGAAACTCTATTTTTCGAACAGGAAAAAAGACATGGGAAAATTAATGATTGATTTTGGTGACGGGGTTGATTATCGGGAAATTACTATGAAAAAACAAAAGATTCACGTACAGTACAATGGCATCGGTGACAAGTCGATTAGGGTAAAGCTGGTTACTCCTGATGACACGCTAATTTCGTATTCCAGTATCAAGATAAAATACTTGAACACGGTAAAACCGACCAGTGATTTAAGTTTCTTATTTGAAAACAATGAAAAACAAGGCAAAAAAAGGCTAAAAAGCCTGGATTTTCCTCCAGAGGACGGGAATGGCTGGTACTGGAGCAATGGCGAATTTGATAAACCAATTATTATCGTGGAGGAATTTGACTTGTTCAATCAAGTCAATGCACAAGAGATGTTTCAAGACTACCCTGAGCAATTCAGTAATAGCTTGCTTGATCATGGCTATGATTTTATTGCTTATAACTGGACCGATCCGACCCAGGATGTAGAAACCAGCAGCCAAGAAGTAATTGACTTGATCAACGCGGTGAACCAACACAAGACAGGAAATTTCGAGAACATCGTCATCGGGGAATCCATGGGGGGCATTGCCACCAGGCTGGCCTTGAAAACCATGGAAAATAATGATGTTGATCACGAGGTTGGATTATTTGTTTCTTTCGATTCACCACACAAGGGCGCCAACATGCCACTGGGGTTTCAAAGCGCGGCAAAAAGAATACACGAGTTACTGGGCGAGCATGACGATTGGGCTTATCGCTTTTTTCCATGGATAAGTGGTACCTTCTGGGTCTTTTCAACCTACTACGAGTTTGATGACAATGTTACCTTACAAAAGGCAATGGACGTAACAAACTCTGTTGCGGCAAAACAGTTGCTTTTACGGCATTATACCGATAAAGACGGCCCTCACCAAATGTTTGACGATTTACAAGACCACTTACAAAACACGGGCTACCCGCGAAACTCCCGGAACATTGCCCTGGCAAATGGCAGCAGCCAGGCAGAAGATGACCTGGGCATTACCCCGGGAGAACTATTCTATTTTAATGAAGACGATGGCCACGCTTGTGCGTATTACAGCCATAACATCAAGGTGAGGATGAGCCCGGTCAACGAATCAGACTATAAAGTGTTCTGGTTCCGGGTTTGGGCCCCCTTGTGCATCCGGATAATCAACAAGAAAGGCGAGTACGATTTTGATGGCATGGAATGGGACAATTGCCCGGGAGGAAACTGGGATGTTGGCAGTTACAGCGATGACATCCTGGTAAATCAATTTTGCTTCCTGCCCACGGTAAGTGCCATTGACCTGGATCAGGACGAAATCGACGACCATGGCATTTTCCAGGATATCAACGCGGCCAACCTGGTAGAAAATGACCTGACACCGTTTGAACATGTTTACTTAGAGGATTTCAATAGCTTACATTGTCAAAAAATAATTGGGTTATTAACTAGCATAAAAGACAACGAAATCATGCACGAAAACCTTTTCCTTGATAACAAAACAATTCATCATGACCGTGATTTCGAGGCCGAAAACATCGTGGCGGGCCACGGGGCAAACAATCATTACCTGGAACACGGCCCGGTAAGCATCGAGGCCGGTAACGTGAATTTCTCGGCCAATAACTCGGTACACCTGCAAGGCGGGTTCGAGGTAAAACCCGGTGCCAGTTTCTCGGTAACGATAAACGCTGGCACCAAGAAAAGTACAAAATCTACCGCGATTGATACCTTTATCCTGCCAGGAATAAAGTACGATAAAACCGGGGACGCCATCACGCTATACCTAACAAGCATGCATGAAAAGTACCGGTACCATTGGCAGCTAACCGGTGAAAACGTTGAACAAAGCCTGGAAGGTACTAAAGGCACGTTTAAAAACCTACCCCCCGGCCAGTACACGGCAAACCTGTTGGTATCAGATGGCAATAACTCCCAAAGCATCTCCAGAATTTTCGGGATCAAGGGCAACAGGAAAAAGAAGGAGAGAAAAATCCCCGGTTATGAAAATCACCAACAAATGTTTACCCTCTCGCCCAACCCGGCAGGAACAAGCTGTAAACTTCGATTCAAGCTGAAAAGGGGCAACAAGGTCTCGCTTGAAATCATGAACATGAACGGTACCTACCGCGAAATGATCGTGAGCGGGAAGGAATACATGGCCGGTGCCCACGAGGCAGAAATTAATACAAGCAGCCTGGGACCAGGTGTTTACATTATCCTTTTCAAGGCTGGCAATACAAACCAAACCAAAAAACTTATCGTGTTATGATAAACAAGAAAACCATCTTATTATTTGGTATTATTTTATTGATTTTTACACGCTGTGAAAAAGAGGATATCTATTATTACCTTGACTATAACGAAAAACAATTCTTCCCTTTCGAGAAAGGCGATACCGTTTTGGTATTTGAAAACGCGGATACCATTTATTATTATGTCAAGTATGTAGAAATTGATCACGAGAACTGCCATGGCGCGATCCCCATTTGTTCTAATAAGTATTTTGAAGAAAGAAGTTCCACGATAACTCTTATAAATAATGGTTTAATTGATTCCAATGATTACTTTCATTTATTTTTGGAAAAACTGTTAAAAGAATTTAAATTTACTTTCTATATTCAATACTTAAATTTTAGTGATTATTTTCATTCAAAAATTGATCAAGAAGAACAAGAAAAAATTGAATTTGTTAAGAACCACGTGATACGAGATACCAAATACGATACCTTGTACAAGGTAAATTATAAAGACCCGGGTTCGGGTATTGTGAACAAAGGTTATTATGTCCTATCAAGCAAAAAACACGCGATCATGAATGTTATAAATAAAGACGAAGGTTTGGATTTGGTTATCAAGGCTAAATAGTGGCCATAGGAAAACGTCAATTTCGGCGTTATACAAATCGCCAAAAATACCCCCGCTGATTTGGGTTTGTAACCCAAATCTTTAGGGGTAGTTTATTACGGGAGAAAGTATTCGCCTGTATTATTCAAGGTATTGCTCAAAATCCTCGATAACTTCAAGGACCTGGTTCAGGCAGGTCGCGAACTCTTTCTTCACTTGCTGTTCCCAAAACCTGAGCACTGTCCAA
>CAZKIR010000218.1:4297-7009 GCA_964552835.1 uncultured Bacteroidales bacterium | reverse complement strand
TGATAAATATAAAATATTGATTATTAATGTTCAACTAAAAATATATTCGAGTGAAGTTAAAAAAGTGTTTGACTTTATCATATCACGAAAGGCCAAATAATGGAGAGCTATTTTTTACAATAATAGATCAAAAAATTTTTTTATCATGAAAACAAATAAACAAGTTTTACTTTATGTAATAGCCGGTGTAATGATGTTAATCGCTACAGGCTTACACAAAAAAACCAACCTGAAAACAGAAGGGGAAAAAAAAGTTGAAAAGGTGGTAGCAGAAGATATGCCCATGTCGAAGAGAATGGCTGAGTCTATAATGATAAGGAACCCTCATTTATTTATGGTTGATTTTGAGTTTCCTAAATGGGCATATGTTCCGGGATTAGTGGGTAAAGCCATGATTGATTTATGGAAAGCTACGGGCGAGAGAAAATATTATGAATATGTCAAGGCTTATGTTGATACTATTATTGATGAAAAAGGGGTGATTCACGGTAGGTATAAGATAGATGATTTTAATATTGATAACATTAATTCCGGTAAAATCCTTTTCGATTTTTATCAGGAAACCAAAAGTGAAAAATACAAGAAAGCAATATTTACCCTGAGAAAACAGCTTGAATGGATGCCCCGTACAACGGGAGGCGGTTTCTGGCATAAACGCATATACCCCTGGCAAATGTGGTTGGATGGTATTTACATGGGTTCACCTTTTTACGCGCAATTTATTCAGGAGTTTGGTGATGAAGCAAATTATGATGATGTAGCAAACCAAATCATACTTATTGATGAAAAAACCTATGATCCTCAAACAGGTCTGCATTATCATGGATGGGATGAAAGCAAAATTCAGCGATGGGCCGATCCGAAAACAGGATTATCCGAGAATTTCTGGAGCAGGGCAATGGGATGGTATGCCATGGCCCTGGTGGATGTGCTTGATTATTTTCCTAAAGGCCATGCTGATAGGGATGAAATCCTTGAAATCTTAGGCAGGGTGATTGATGGCCTTATTAAATATCAGGATAAGAAAACAGGGCTTTGGTATCAGGTGCTGGACCAAGGAACCAGGGAAGGGAATTATCTTGAAGCCAGCGGGTCAAGTATGTTTGTGTATACCATTGCCAAAGCAGTGAAGAATGGTTATATTGATAAATCCTATTTTGAATATGCGCAAAAAGGCTATAATGGTATATTAAATAATTTAATCCGTGTTGATGAAAATGGCATCGTTTATCTGACTCAATGTTGTACCAGCGCCGGATTAGGTGGCAATCCTTACCGTGACGGGTCGTATGAATATTATATAAATGAAGAAGTTGTAGAGAATGACGGGAAAAGCATTGGCCCTTTTCTATTAGCCGCTGTGATAATGGAAGAAATGGAAGAATGGTAGTATGTGTACTCAGGTAAAAATTGAATGTAAAAAACAAAAGGTAAGAAATAGTTTTTTTTACGCTGAAAAAATATAATTTATGTATAATTTTAAAATAAATCCGCTGTTATATATATCCATTGCCGGGATTTATGTGGGATGCAATCCAACAGAAAAAAACAACGAAGAAAACAGCCAAACCGAAAAACCAAACATTATACTTATTGTCTCTGATGACCATGGTACCAACGATGCCGGGTGTTATGGAAATACTGCCATTAAAACACCTAATATAGACCACCTGGCTTCTGAAGGTATGAAATTTTCAAATGCCTATTGTACATCTGCTTCCTGTAGCGCCAGCCGATCGGTGATTTTAACCGGATTATATAATCATGCAAACGGACAATACGGCCATAAACATAGTTATAATCATTTTAGCGCTTATGACCATGTAAAGTCACTACCGGTATTGCTAAATAAGTTTGCAGGTTATGAAACGGCCAGGATCGGTAAATACCATGTAGCACCAGATAAGGTATTTCATTTTGAAACTGTCCTGGATGCCGATCAAAGAAACCCGGTTGCCATGGCTGATAGTTGTCTTGATTTTATCAGGACAAACAAGCAAAATCCTTTTTTTCTTTATTACTGTACCAGCGACCCGCACCGGGGAGGGGGTATCGTAGAAGATAATCCATACAGGCCTGATCGGTTTGGAAACAAAAATGAAGGGTATGATGGAGTTGAACAAATTACCTTTTCACCTGATGATGTGGTGGTACCTGACTATTTACCTAATACACCGGAATGCCGTGCTGAGCTGGCACAATATTATCAGTCTGTAGCAAGACTGGACCAGGGTATGGGGCGTTTGTTGAAAGACCATGATTTATGGGATAATTCTATTGTTATATATATTTCAGATAATGGTATTGCTTTCCCGGGTGCAAAAACAAACGTGTATGAACCTGGAATCAATCTGCCGTGTATTATTAAGAATGTTAACAATAAAAACAAAGGAACCACCAATCATGCAAAAATCAACTGGGCCGACCTTACTCCAACTATCCTTGACTATGCCGGGGGGTTAAAGGAGAGCCGGGAACTTCTTAGAACAAGATGGGAAGCGCACGAATCTCATGATCACAATACATGCAATAAAGATTTTCATGGCCGTTCATTTAAAGAAGTCCTTGAAAATAATATAAGCAAAGGTTGGGATACCGTCTATGCTTCGCATATTTTTCATGAAATAACGATGTATTACCCGATGAGAACGGTTGTGACTAATAAGTACAAGCTCATCTGGAATATTGCACATGCACTTCCTTATCCGCATG
>CAZKIR010000218.1:0-4287 GCA_964552835.1 uncultured Bacteroidales bacterium | reverse complement strand
TTTGTGGGCTTCAGCAACCTGGCAAAGTGCTTTGAACTCTGAAAATAAAATGTATGCTTTTAAACCAGTGGATTATTATAGCCATCGTCCTGAATTTGAGTTGTTTGATTTGGAAAATGATCCCCAGGAAGCAGAAAATCTGGCGGGTAAACCTAAATATGAAGAAGTTCTCGCTGAAATGAAGGATGATCTCAAGGCTTTCCAGGAACGTACAAATGACCCCTGGGTTGTAAAATGGGAACATGAATAAAAGAAAACCGCGTTGTAGCTAATCGACAAAAAAGCCTTTTGTGGAAGTTGAACTACATGTTGGTAAAAGTTTTAGGCTAAGCGCCTAATTATAAAATATATTTTTATGGTTTATAAAAATTCAGGTTTAAAAAAGAAAAATAAATTTTTTTGTATTCTGTTTCTAATACTAAGTTTCTGTATATCTGGTACATTTGCTAAAGAAATTAGCATAAACAGGAACTGGAAATTTTATAAAGGTGACATTCAAGGTGCCCCGGATAATATACCGGGGCAGCTTAGCTGGGAGGAAGTGCATTTACCACATACCTGGAACACCCATGATGTGTTGGATGATAAACAAGGTTATTATCGTGGGGTGGGATGGTATAAGAAAACAATTTTTTTAGATGCTGATCATGCAGATAAAAGCTTGTTTATTCATTTTCACGGGGCGAACCAGGTTGCTGAAGTATATGTAAACGGTCAGGAAGTTGGCAACCATATTGGCGGGTACACTGGATTCAGGTTTCAAATTGATGAGCAGGTAAATATTTATAACGACAAAAACAAAACGCCTAATATAATACTGGTTAAGGTGGATAACAGCCATAATGAAAATATCCCACCTTTATCTGCCGATTTTACTTTTTACGGTGGTATATACAGGCAGGTAATGTTTATCGAAAAAGAAAAAATCCATTTTGATTTATCCGATTACGCTTCTTCCGGTATTTATATCACTACTCCTGAGGTAAATAAAGAAAGTGCAGAAGTAAAGATCAAAGGAGCAATCGTAAAAGATGATGTTGGTAAAGAGCGCATAAAAGTTGTAAATACCCTGATTGATGATAATGGAAATAAAATTGCTGAAGAAATCTCTAATCATGAATGTAGCCAAAACAGGGATGTGAATTTTGAACATGATTTCAAACAAATTAAGGATTTCAGGCTTTGGTCACCAGAGAAGCCCTGTCTTTATAAGGTTATCTCAAAGATTTATGATTATGAAACAGGGGAATTACTCGACGAAACAATAAATCCATTGGCCTTTAGGTTTTTTTCTTTTGACCCGGATAAAGGCTTTTTCCTTAATGGAGAACCTTATAAGTTGAGAGGGGTTTGCAGGCATCAGGATTACCAATACCTTGGAAATGCCCTTTCGGAAGAAATACATGTGCGGGATATCAGGCTTATGAAAGAAGCCGGTTTTAATTTTTTAAGGATAGCCCATTACCCCCAGTCCAGGTCTATTCTTGAAGCATGCGACCGTTTAGGTATTATCACTTCTGTAGAAATCCCTATTGTAAACAGGATTACCGAAACAGAAGCCTTTTCTGAAAATTGCCGGTACATGTTATTAGATATGATCAAACAAAACTTTAACCATCCAAGTATTATCATGTGGGCATACATGAATGAAGTGCTTTTGCGCCCTAAATTTAAAGATGATCCTGAAAGGCAGAAAACCTATTTTGAAAATATCTTTCAATTGGCCTCAGAACTGGAAAAAATAACCAGGGACACTGATCCCTACAGGTATACCATGATGGCAAATCATGCGGCCTTTGACAGGTATCATCAGGTTGGCTTAACCCAAATCCCCATGTTGGTTGGCTGGAACTTGTATCCTGGATGGTATGGTTCTGATCTGAACAGGTTTGGACGATTTTTGGATATGCACCACGAAAAGTTACCTGATAAACCTTTATTGGTTTCGGAATATGGTGCGGGAGCTGATCCCCGGTTGCGTTCGTTTACGCCTAAAAGGTTCGACTTCTCAGTTGAATATTCAGTAAAATATCACCAACATTACCTTGAAGCAATGAATGAAAGGCCGTTCGTGGCTGCTTCTATGGTATGGAATTTCGCTGACTTTGGCTCTGAAAGTCGTATTGATGCGGTGCCACACGTGAATAATAAAGGGATATTAACCTGGAAGCGAGAACCTAAAGATATGTATTTCCTTTATCAGGCTTATCTCCTTGATGAACCTGTATTAAAAATCGGTGCGGGTAATTGGAAATTACGTTCAGGTATTGAAGATACCCCGGGAAAAGGTACCTGCAGCCAGCCATTGCAAATTTTTACCAATCTTGAACAGGCTACCCTTTTTATAAACGGGCAAAAAATGGGTTCAAAACATCCCGGCCAACTAAAACATACTATTGAATGGGAAAAGGTTCCCTTTCGTAATGGAGAAAACATTATAGAAGTTGTTGGCAAAGAAAAAGGAGAAAAAGTTAAAGATGTTTCAAAAGTAGATTTTAAATTAATTCCGGCTAATCTCAAATCGGATATACTGCCCTTTGAAGATATCAATATTAGCCTTGGCGATGAAAGAATAATGGTTGACGAACAACGCGATATAGTCTGGCTGCCCGGAAAACCATACCGGGATGGAAGCTGGGGATATATTGGCGGAGAAACCTTTGTTATGAAAAATACCAGAAGGCAGGCTTTCGGAACGGAAAAAAGCATCAGCGACACAAAATATGATCCCATGTATCAAACACAGGTAGTGGGTATTGAAAAATTCAAATTTGATGTGCCTGCCGGTTATTATGAGCTTGATTTACATTTTGCTGAATTATTGTCCGGCGAGGAAATGAAAAGCCTGGCCTATAACCTTGATGATGAGGCTGCCAAAAAAGGAAAATCAGCGAAAAGGGCTTTCCGTATTTTTATTAACAATGAAATTTCAATCCCGGAAATAAGCAGTGAACATCAGCTGGAACCAACCAAAGCATGTAGTTTTTCCACCAGGGTATTTGTTGAAAGGGCAGATGGAATAACCATTGAATTTGATCAATTGAGAGGAAAATCTATTTTAAATGGTATTCAATTAAGAAAGATATATTAAAATTAATTATTCATACATATTTTAGATTCAAATTAAAGAATGATGAATAAAGACAAATTACAGACATGTTATTTGATTTTGATAAGCATATTATTCCTGTCTTTTCACGCTGTCCATGCACAGGAGAAGATTATCTTTGACACCGATATTGGCGGCGATGCCGACGATCTTGGTGCCCTGGCCATGTTGCATAACCTGATGGATGCCGGTGAGTGTGACATCTTGGCCATCATGTGTGTTGCTGCTGATAAATATGCCGTCCCGGGAGTTGATGCGGTCAATCATTTTTACAATCATCCGGACATACCTGTTGGTATAATAAGGGATAGTGTGCTTCGGGAAGTTGACTGGCGATATAACCGGCCCATTGCCGAAAAACTACCACATGATTTGTCTGCAGAAGAAGCCCCTTCGGCTGTTCAGCTTTACCGTGAAATATTGTCTAAGCAGGCAGATAAATCTGTAAAAATTCTTACCGTAGGATACCTTACCAATATTTATAACCTGATGAAATCCGGCCCGGATGAGATCTCACCTTTGTCAGGTAAAGAACTGATATCAAAAAAAGTGAAAGAATTCACTGTTATGGCAGGACAATACCCTGAAGGAAAGCGTAAATATAATATTAGGAAGGATTCCAAAGCAGCAGCTTATGTATTTGAGAACCTGACTGTACCGATTGTTTATACTGGCTGGGAAGTTGGCATAAAGGTAAAAACCGGCATAGGCATCAAACAACTGGATACCTTGCACCCGCTTTACATTGGCTACGATTATTACTACAAAAATGCCCCCTGGGAAGTAAATGCTACATGGTTAGATGACGATGAAAAGGGTAAAATGAGAAGTAAAGCCAGTTTTGATCAAACAGCGGTGTTGTATGCCGTAAGGGGCGGTGTTGGCAAATACTGGGAATTGGTAACAGGAGGGTATAGCAAAGTGGATACAACAACAGGGGATAATTGGTGGGTTGAATCTGAAAAAGCAAATCAGGCTTATTTGCGCTTACTTGTACCTCCTGGGGAAGTAGCAGAAGTCATTGAAAATATTATGCTTGGGAAATTGGAATGAGTTTTAAACAGAATTTTGTAAATGGATAAATGAGCTTGGTATAAAAAGCATCTTTATTGCCAAACTCGTCGTTGTCGAGAATTTTCGATGCCTCATTAACAGTCAGTTAACTGCGGTTCAAAAAT
>CAZKIR010000217.1:0-7023 GCA_964552835.1 uncultured Bacteroidales bacterium | reverse complement strand
AGGAGCTTATTTTCTAATCCGCTGATTATCCGCGTAATACGGGATCAGCACCCAATATTTTTAATGTACCATTATTTTTTTGTAATAATTTCTTTCTAAGGTTTGCATACGGATAAGGTAGATCCCCGTGCTTATCCCCTCCAGGTTAAAAGATGTAATTTTCCCTGGCCTTATTAATTGTTTGTTAGATTGTACACGTGTTTTGCCGGTTATATCAAGCACTGAAAATATTATATTTTCTGGGGTTTCACCAGTATATTCAATATTTACCGTGTTACGGCCAGGGTTAGGGAAAATAGTAAACGGGATATTATCCTGGGCAATAGTATTATTTTCGATTTCAAGCGGGGATTCGTAAATAATCAGGAAAAACAATCCTTCTTTTCCACCTCCGCTTCCGTCAACTTGTAACCAATATTGTTTGCCTGGGGTTAAATTATCTAATAATTCAATACCAGCAGCATAATCTTGGTCTACACCATAGTAATCGTCATTTGCGGCGATCAAAGTATAATTTCCGTCTAGGATATCTGAACAAGATGTGGCATCATAAATTGCCATTTGGGTATCAAACCCCAGGGCTTTAAAAGAAGCCTTGCCCGAGGCAGGTGCTGTAAATGTATACCAAACGGTATGATCCAAGGGGGACGATCCATCCATGTATTCATCACACCAACTGGATTGCGTGTTACAGCCATCATTGTTTGGATCATCATGGTTAATCGGGGGTTGCGGTTCATTTTCTTCAATTGTTGCTCCCTGGTTCGTGAATATCCCGTTTACCCCAATCCCAACTTCTATAGCATCACAAATATTATCATTCGCGTATTGATATAAAGTAAACTGATCACTTCCACTGCATGTTCCTTGTGCCCCGGTTACAGTGTAAGTAACTGCCGTATCTACTGGTGAAACAGTTACCGTTCTGCCGGTAGTTTTGTTTAACCCCACTGATGGGCTCCAGGTAAATGAATCAGCGTCACCAAAAGCTGTTAACTCGATGGTTCCTTTATTCAATAAGAAGTGTTTGGGATAAGGAAAGGTAATTTTCAAATCGTTTACCACGTGAACAATATTTTCGCTTGTTGCCGTGTTGCTCCCATCCGGGCCATCTACCGTGAGGCTTATGGTTTTAGGCCCGGTTGATGAATAGCTCACCTCATGAGGGCCCCGGGTATCAGCCGTGGAGGGGTCTGCCCCATCCCCAAAATCCCAGGTGTAATCGGTAATATTTCCTTCCGAGTTTTCCGTGAAAGTAACAGATGAGTTCAAGCATACTTCTTTCTTGTTTGCCGTGAAGAAGGGATATGGGGAATTTATATTTTTCGTGTAAGCCCTGATACAAATATCAAACGGTGAATCTGTGTCTTCCCCCACGGGCTCCCATTCTGATGAATCTTCGCTTACCCAGCATACCCCGGATTCTATAGTAGGGTTCGCGTAGTCTTCTGCTTCTGCTTCTACTGGAATAGGATAAGTCGAATAGGGTGAAGAATACTTGATTTTTACATAAAAATCCCCTTTCGGTATTAAAGCTGGAATATCAAACGTATAATAGCCTGCTTGATCACAATAAATGTCATTTTTTGAAGCAATTAATTCTTGAAGGCTATTCCCGGATTTTTTTTTGTATATATTAATACTAATGACAGTGCCTGCTGAGACAATAAAAGTACCTACCTTAGAAACAAAGGTGTTTTTTGATGTATTAAATTTTACTAAACCATGTTTTAACCCGTCACCAAGGCTATAGATGGCCCCCAATTGATCGTACATGAATATTTTGTCTATTTTTTCTTTGTTCCATCTTAGCGGAAAATAAGTTGGCAGACTTGTCCCAGCCCTTGTGTCTTTATAGGATATATAGAAATAACCTTCATCGCCCCAGTCTGTTCCCCAACTGTTTTTTGCAATCCAGGCACCCACGTGTTCCCCATCAGGGGATTCGCTGCCACCGGTAACGACTTTATTATCATCCCACCCTACAAGCATTACACCGTGATCTTGTGCATCGTAGCCATTGTAATAAAATGTATTGTCATTGCTATTAAAGTATTTATACGTATTGGCATCGACATGCATTCCTATCACTACCCCTCCGTATTTTATGATTGTTTCCTTTATATGGTTAGGGTTTCCGCTGATATACCGTGATTCAGGCACCAGGGCTACTGGAGGTGTTTCAAATTCTTTACATAATGAGCTTGTACTTTCAATGTAAGGATCATCTTCCTCAGAAAGTGGTCCTGAAAAATCACTTAAGTAGGCCGTGGCAATTTCATAATTGCCACCTTCATCTTTTTCATATTCAAATCCATGACAAGTTGCCATGTTTTCTTCCGAAAGATCATCTGCCGGGTATCCAAGTTTTAGCCAAGCTGATTCTATGGCTGCAACCACACCAAATGTCCAACATGAGCCAACACTTCCCTGGTCTTTTACCGAAGTCAAATATCCCTCTTCGCGCAAGTCATATTTTTCGGGTAAGTTTGCTTTCAGTTTTTTCTTTTCAATTTGCCCTGGTACTTTCGTGTTGTAATACATGGGCGACGGTACGAAACCCATGCCGTGCCCCTCGTGGTTTATTCTTGGGCTTACTTTCCCGGCCTTTTTCTGCTTGATGTATTTCATGTACTCCGGGTTCAAGGGGGCCCTTTTTAGTTCTTGTGCCTGTAGGTTAATAACTTGCGAAAGTATGAACAGGGTGGTTATAAAAAGGATCTTCTTCATGGTTATCAGGTATTAAATTTTCTGCAAGATACAAAATTTGTCCGGGATTACCCTTGGTTTAGTTTTACTAAATGCAGCATAAAAAGCTTCTACTTGCATTTTGTAAAGGATTTTTTGTTAGGCTTATTTTTTATTGATTTAGTCCAATTCTAGAATGGTACATGTAATCATCAGCTTGGCACAATTTTTTCAATATCATTTCCTGAAAAGACAAATCAATACACCGTGCATTCCAAAAAAAAACCTTCATGCATTGATATTATCAATTTTGTCTTAATTTTGTTTTCAATTATTTGTATCAAAAGTTTATAGGATAATGAGTATCATTAACAATGTTTTAACCAAGTTTTTCGGCAACAAGTTCGAGCGCGACATGAAAGAGTTGAACCCTTATGTTGCCCTGATTAACGCGGAACACGACAAATTACAGGATAAAACCAACGATGGGCTGAGGGAACATACCCAAGTATTGAAAAAACGAATAGAAGAATACCTGAGCAAGGAAAACAGCGAGATAGAAAGCTTGAAAGAAAAAGCCGAGAATCTCGATGAGGTGAACGAGAAAGAACGGTTGTACGATCAAATTGACGCGATCGAGAAGACCATTGACGATAAGATGGAGGAGGTGCTGAACGAGTTACTGCCCGAGGCTTTTGCCCTGGTAAAAGAAACCGCGCGACGGTTTAAAGAAAACGATAGCCTGGAGGTCACGGCCCAGGATTTTGATAAGGAATTGGCTGCCGATCGTGATCACGTGGATATTAAAGGCGACAAGGCCATTTACCAGAACAAGTGGATTGCCGGGGGGAACGAGATTACCTGGGACATGGTACACTATGACGTGCAGCTTATCGGGGGCGTGGCTTTGCACCAGGGACGTATTGCCGAGATGGCCACCGGCGAGGGGAAAACCCTGGTGGCGACCTTGCCTGTTTTCCTGAACGCCCTTACCGGAAGGGGCGTGCACCTGGTAACCGTGAACAATTACCTGGCCAAGCGCGACTCCGAATGGATGGGGCCTATATTTGAATTTCACGGCCTTTCCGTGGATTGCATTGATAAGCACCAACCCAATTCCGATGAACGGCGAAAGGCTTACCGGGCCGATATTACCTACGGTACCAACAACGAGTTCGGTTTCGATTACTTGCGCGATAATATGGCCATTAGCCCCTCCGACCTCGTGCAACGCCGCCATAATTATACTATCGTGGACGAGGTAGACTCCGTGTTGATTGACGATGCCAGGACCCCCTTGATTATTTCAGGGCCTATCCCACGGGGCGATTTTCAGTTGTTCGACGAGTTTAAACCCAAGGTACAAAAACTAGTGGCCGAGCAAAAACAGCTCGTTACCAAAGTGCTGGCCGATGCCAAGAAATTGATTAAAGAAGGCGATACCGAGAACGGTGGAAAACTCCTCTTGAGGGCTTTTAAAGGCCTGCCCAAGAACAAGGCACTGATCAAGTTCCTGAGCGAGGAAGGCAACAAATCACTTTTGTTGAAGACAGAGAATTTTTACATGCAGGACAATAATAAAAACATGCACCTGGTAACAGACGACTTGTATTTTATTATAGACGAGAAAGTTAATTCTGTAGAGTTGACAGATAAGGGGATTGACCTGATTACCGAAACTTCCGACGACGAGGGCTTTTTTATCATGCCCGATATTGGCTCGGAAATGGCCGAGCTCGAAAAAGACAATTTGTCAGAACAAGAAAAACTGACCAGGAAAGACCAGTTGATGCGGGATTATTCCGTGAAATCCGAACGGGTGCACACGGTAAGCCAGTTGCTCAAAGCTTATGCACTGTTCGAGAAAGACGTGGAATACGTGGTGATAGAAAACAAGGTGAAAATCGTGGACGAGCAGACCGGGCGTATTATGGAAGGACGTAGGTATTCAGACGGGCTGCACCAGGCCATCGAGGCAAAAGAAAACGTGAAGGTGGAAGCTGCCACCCAAACTTTCGCCACCATTACCCTGCAGAACTATTTCAGGATGTACCACAAGTTGGCTGGCATGACCGGTACGGCCGAGACAGAGGCCGGGGAATTTTATGACATTTACAAGCTCGACGTGGTAGTGATCCCGACAAACAAACCTATTGTCCGTGACGATCGTAATGACTTGGTATACAAGACTAAAAGGGAAAAATACAATGCCGTGATCGAGGAGATAGCCCGCTTGATTGGCGGGGGACGGCCCGTGCTCGTGGGTACTACCTCGGTAGAGATATCGGAATTGTTAAGCAAGATGTTAAAAATCCGGGGTATCAAGCATAACGTGTTGAACGCGAAGTTGCACCAGCGCGAAGCCGATATCGTGGCCGAGGCCGGGAAATCTAAAACCGTGACCATCGCCACCAATATGGCCGGTAGGGGCACGGACATTAAACTCTCGCCCGAGGTGCGCGAGGCGGGCGGTTTGGCCATCATTGGTACCGCGCGCCACGAGTCGCGACGGGTTGACCGGCAGTTGCGAGGGCGCGCGGGCCGACAAGGCGACCCGGGTTCATCTCAATTTTATGTTTCCCTGGAAGACGATCTCATGCGCTTGTTCGGAAGCGACCGGATAGCCAACGTGATGGACAAGCTTGGCTTGCAGGAAGGCGAAGTGATACAGCATGGCATGATTTCCAAATCTATCGAACGGGCACAAAAGAAAGTGGAAGAAAATAACTTCGGTATACGGAAACGCTTGCTCGAGTATGATGACGTGATGAACTCACAGCGGGAAGTTATTTACAAGAAACGCCGCCACGCGCTCTTCGGCGATCGGCTGGGCGTGGATATTGCCAACAGCATGTTTGACGTGTGCGAGAATATAACCGAAGAACACCATGCCAACGCTGATTTTGAAGGTTTTCAGTTTGATTTGATGCGGACCCTCTCCATGGAACCACCCGTGGACGAGCAAACTTTCCTGAAAAATAACCCGGATGATATCATCCCGAAAATTTTTGACATGCTTTGGGAAACGAACCAACGCAAGGCACAGGCCATCGCGAAACAGGTATACCCCGTGATTAAAGACGTGTACGAGAAGCAATCAAAAACCTATGATAACATCGTGGTGCCCATTACGGATGGTTCGAAAACCTATAATATTGTTACTAACCTGGAAAAAGCTTACGAGACGGAAGGGAAGGAAATGGTAGAATCCTACCAGAAAAACATCGTGCTTTCTACCATCGACGAAGCCTGGAAAGAACACTTGCGCGAACTGGACGACCTGCGCCAATCTGTACAAAATGCTACCTACGAGCAAAAAGACCCCTTGTTAATATATAAGTTCGAGAGTTTTGAACTGTTCCGGGCCATGGTGCAAAAAATTAACCGCGAGGTGGTGTCTATATTGATGAAAGGACATATCCCGGTAAGGGATTCCAGCGAGATACAGCGGGCCAAAGCCCCCAGGAAACTGGACCTGGATTCCTTCGAGACCTCCAAGACCGATTTGCCCTCTTACGGTGCGGGCAATAGCTCGGGGGATAAACGCGAACAAAAGAAAGCCGAGCCGGTCCGGGTTGGTAAGAAGGTAGGGCGTAACGAGCTGTGCCCCTGCGGCAGTGGCAAAAAATTCAAGAATTGCCATGGTGCACAAGGAGCCAGGGCTAATGCTTGATAAACTTTTAAACTAAAACGTGAATGATGAAAAATATTATCTTGCCCGTTATTTTTTTTCTTACTTGTCAGGTATTGACCGCGCGGGATTTTCCGTTTGCCAGCCCGGGCAACCTAAAGGATAAATGGCCGGAAGGGGTTGTGGAAAATACCCTTGGGTTATCGGGGGCAAGTTACCTGGGGCACGAGGAAAAGATGGTGATTTTTTACTCGAACCTGGCGCGGGTAAATGGCACCTTGTTCCTGGAAACTATCCTTGAACCTTACCTGGAGAACGGTAACATGGACAATACCCGCTACGTGAGATCGCTAAAAAAGGATTTAAAAGATACGAAAGATTTGATACCCCTGAAACCCGATGAGGTGCTTTACAATATCGCGAATAGTTATGCCTTGAAAGCGGGAAAAAAGGGCTGGACAGGCCATAAAAATTTCAGGGAGCGTTACCAGCCCGCCCTCGAAGAATTTTCATCCGTGGCCGAGAATTGTGATTACGGCTACCAGGAAGGTCTAAATATCGTGATCCATCTATTGATTGACGAGGGCATAAGTTCGCTGGGCCACCGGAAAAACATCCTGAACAAATCGTTTACCGGCGTGGGGGCCGCTATTCAACCGCATAAAACCTATCGGCATAATTGCGTCATGTCCTTCGGGGGCAAG
>CAZKIR010000216.1:5593-7053 GCA_964552835.1 uncultured Bacteroidales bacterium | reverse complement strand
AATACCAGGGCGTACCCATCGAGGTGGCCCCCTACTTCATCCTTGAACCCGGGGTTGAAATGGAATTGAACATGATGGAATATTTTCGTTTTGCCCTCGGGGCGTATTACCGGTTAACAACGAACATCTCGATCAACAGCGACAACCACCAGGGCAACCCCCTTGAAGGCATTAAATTCGGGATGACCATAAAATTTGGGAAATTTTAACATGCATTTCTGAACTAATTCACAAACATTCCGTTTGAAACTTGAAAGACGAATAAAATGAGGAGAATATTGCAAAAAATATTTCGCCTGGGGATAACCATGCCTTTTTTCCTGGGTCTTTCCGCTATCGCCATGGCCGATAAAAACCCGGTTAATGCCGAGAAAGGGCGTTTCACGATAAGTGGCTACGTGAAAGAAGCTAATGGCGAAGAATTAATAGGTGCCACCGTGTATGCCACCAAAATACAAGCCGGCACCGTGACCAACCTGTATGGTTTTTACTCCTTGTCGCTTAAACCAGGCGATTACAAGATAACATACTCGTACCTGGGTTACGAAACCAAAACCAAGAATATTGACCTGAACAGTGACAAAAAATTTAATATTGAACTCGAACCCGCCGCGGAAGAACTGGAAGAAGTAACCATCTCGGCCAAGCGCAAAGATCACAACGTGAAAAGCGTGGAAATGAGCAACGTGGAATTGCAGATGAAAACCATCGAAAAGATACCGGCCTTCATGGGCGAGGTAGACGTGATAAAATCCATTCAAATGTTGCCAGGCGTACAATCCGCGACAGAAGGTTCTTCCGGTTTCTACGTGCGCGGCGGCGGGGTGGATCAAAACCTCATTTTACTTGACGGGGCGCCAGTATATAACCCAGCTCATGTTGCAGGATTATTTTCTGTCTTTAACGGGGACGCTATCAAAAATGTTGAGCTCTTTAAAGGAGGTATCCCAGCAGAATACGGGGGAAAGTTATCCTCTGTTTTAGATATCAGGATGAAAGAAGGAAACCCCTCCGAATGGCATGGGGCAGGAGGTATCGGATCGATCAGTAGCCGATTGACCCTGGAAGGGCCCATCGTGAAAAACAAGGGTTCTATTTTGCTTTCCGGAAGAAGAACTTATGCCGATATACTCTTGAATGCTGCAGACATGTTTTCTGATGAATTTGCACTGGGCGAAAGCAAACTGTATTTTTATGACTTTAATGGAAAAGCAAACTATCGCTTGAATGAAAACAATAGAATTTTTGTTTCCGGCTATTTTGGAAGGGATGTAATGAAATTTGACACGCTTTTTTCCATGGACTATGGCAACAAAACAACTACCTTGCGTTGGAACCACGTGTTCAGTAATAAAATTTTCTCGAACCTTACCTTGATATACAGTAAATTTGATTATGGGTTCGGTGTCCCGAACGGCGCTACCTCTTTTGATTGGAAAGCAAACGTGACCGATTACGGC
>CAZKIR010000216.1:0-5583 GCA_964552835.1 uncultured Bacteroidales bacterium | reverse complement strand
TCCCATGAACGAGATAAAATTCGGCCTCCAAGCGAAATTCCATGATTTCATGCCGGGTGACGCGAAAAGCCTCGGAGAGGGCTTTTTTAAATTCCCCGGGCTAGAAAACAATTATGCATTAGAATACTCTATATACGCGCAAAACGAACAAAAAGTAACCGATTTCCTCTCGCTACAATATGGTTTACGGTATTCCATCTTCCAAAATATTGGCAAAAGTACCGTATATAATTTTGACGAGAATTACAATGCCTTGGACAGCTCGGTATACCATAAAGGCGAAATCTATAACACCTACTCGGGCTTCGAGCCCCGGTTTGGTGCGCGATTGACCCTTGATCAGTCCAGCTCGATCAAAGCCAGCTATAACCGAACCGTTCAATATGTCCATTTGGCAAGGAACGCGACAGACATGACACCCATTGATTTCTGGTTCCCGAGCAATCCCAATATAACTCCCCAGAAAGCAGACCAGGTTGCCGTGGGATATTTCCGGAATTTTCTTGATAACACCTACGAAAGCAGCCTTGAAGTATATTACAAGAAAATTTATGATGCAATAGATTTTAAAGACCACGCGAACTTACTCCTAAACCCCCAATTTTACGGGGAACTAAGAACAGGTACGGGGTATTCATACGGGCTCGAGTTCATGACCAAAAAGCAAGTAGGAAAACTAACGGGTTGGGTTTCATACACCTACTCGAAAACCCGTTACCAGATCGAGGAAATCAACAACGGGAAACCCTATCCTACCCCGTTTGACAAGACACATGACATTTCCGTGATCATGTCGTATGAAATAACGCCGGATTTAACTTTTGCAAGCAATTGGATCTATTCAACAGCCATTCCCATCACGGCCCCAACCGGAAAATACAGTTATGAAAACATGAGTGTTCCCGTGTATTCCGAGCGCAATGGCTTAAGAATACCTGGAACAGATTATCATAGAATGGATGTTTCCTTAACCTACGATAATATTAAAAGCAATATCCTCGGGATTGAAGTAAACCATAGCTTTAACCTATCAGTTTATAACGCGTATTCACGCCATAACATGTATTCTGTGGATTTTGAACCTTCAGAAGATGAACCGGGTAAAATGAAGGCAACTAAATTGTATTTATTCAAGGTTATCCCGGCCATTACATATAATTTTAAGTTTTAAAGTAATAAACCATGAAAAGAGTATATATATTATTCGCGATAACAAGCTTTTTGGCCATGGCATGTGAAGAGGAGATTAACGTGGATTTAAACAAGGGCGAAAATAAACGTTTGGTAGTGGAAGGTGGCATAACGACCGCCAATAAAAGCCATAGTGTAAAACTCACGTATACAACAGACTATTTTAGCGAAGAACCTACGCCTTATGCAAGCGGGGCGGAGGTAAGCATCTCAGATGGCACGAACAACTACCCGCTATTGGAAGAAAGCGAAAGCCCAGGTGTATACAAAACTGACCCCGCAACATTTAAAGCGGTGCCCTCTCGAATGTATACACTGAAAATCAAACTTGCAAACGGGGAGGAATACACGGCAAAAGATTCTTTGCCCCCAGTAAGTGATATTGATTCCATTGGTTTCGGGTTTGACAAGGTACCATTCAATGATATTTTCTTTTACAAGGTACTGTTTTACGGGCAAGACCCTCCCCAAAAAGGCAATTATTACCTGTGGGACCTATACTTAGACGGGAAGTTATATAATGATACTTTATCCGAAACCGCTTTCCAACCCGATGATTTCGTGAACGGCAGCTACGTGCGGGATTTCGAAATATACTGGTTGCTGGAAGATGAAATAAAACAAGACACAACCGATGTAACGGTAGAGATGTTAGGCATTAGCCAGGGATATTATAAATTTTTGATAGAACTTCTATCTGAAACGGCATGGAGTGGTGGCATGTTTAGCGGTGCCCCGGCAAACGTGTCTACCAACGTGTCAAATGGTGGAATAGGGTATTTCTACTCGGCCGATGTAGATACCTTTAGTACCCAGCTTATCCGGGACGAGAAATTGATTGAAAAAATCAAGAAAAAATACCAGTAAAAAATGCCCCGGCCTTTCTTTTTTCAAGGAACAAGCCAGGGCATTTACCTTTTATATTTTATTCTCACTCCACCAAAAACCGGTACAATACTTTTTCCTGGTATTCCTCGCCAGGCCTTAGCACCACTGATGGGAAATGGGGTTTGTTGGGCGAATCGGGAAAATACTGGGGTTCGAGGGCAATGCCCGCGTACTTGTTATATGCCTTCCCGTGCAGGCCCGTGATACTCGAGTCCAGGAAATTACCCGTGTACACTTGCAAGCCGGGTTGGGTAGTATACAATTCCACTGTCCGGCCTGTTTTGTTTTCATGCAGGCGTGAAGCCAGCCCGAGTTCCCCGGGTGCTTTGTCAAGCACGAAATTATGGTCGATGCCGCCCCCGGCTATGGCCACTTGTTGATTTTCAGCCTGCACGCTTGGGGCAATCTTGTGCATTTTTCTGAAATCGAAAGGGGTATTTGCCACGTCACGTAATTTACCCGTGGGGATTAAAGTTGAATCCACCGGGGTAAAGGCATTGGCCGGTATCATCAACGCGTGGTCCAGGACGGTTTTCTCTTCTTTCCCGTTCAGGTTAAAATACACGTGATTAGTAAGGTTCACGATAGTTGGGCGCTTCGCGGCAGCATGATAATCCACGTGCAAACGGTTTTCGTCATCCAGGGTATAGGTCACTTCTACCTCCAGGGTACCGGGATAGCCTTCTTCCATGTGCTTGCTTAAGTAGGTAAAACTTACGCCCCCGGAAGTATCTGATGAAAAGGGCTTTCCTTGCCAAACAACTTTATGAAACCCTTCTATACCCCCGTGCAAGTGGTTGGGGCCATTGTTCAGGGCCAAGCGGTAGCGCTTGTTGTCCAGCTCGAAAGTACCTTTCGCGATACGGTTCGCGTAACGGCCTACCAATGAGCCAAAATATTGCTCATTTTCCAGGTATTCTTCCTTGTCATGGTAACCCAGGGTAATTTCCCCGATATTACCTTCCTTATCCGGTATTTGAATGGAAGTAATAGTGGCGCCCAGGTTGCTGAGTTCCACTACCAGGCCGTTCGTGTTTGTTAACACGTACCACGATACCTCAGCTTGTCCTGGTATGGGCTTGGATTCGGCAACGCGATCCAACTTCGAACCCGCGGGCGATGTACAACTCGTGATGGCCAAAATAGCAAAAAAAATGGTTAAATTTTTCATGGTGTTTAATATTTATATCACAAAGATATATCTTTTTAATATTTCAATCAAGTGTGTTAATTTTTATTTATTAGCAATAATTCATCTTATTTATAATGCTTGCAGAATATTTCGGTGCATGCACCACAAAGTCCCGGCTGCATGCGTTCGGCCGGGGCTTTCAGACCCGCTACGATTGTATCAGGCTAAAAGTGTGTAACCATGAAAAACGAAGCCTGCAATATTCTGTAAAGCCCCGGCTGACGTATTGCATTTATGTTAGGGATTTGTTGCTTCTATTCAATGTAATTATCAAGCGTTTTTAATAATTTGTCACCATACAAGAAAATTTCATCAAGTGATTCAATTGGAAGTCTTTCTTCCTTTTTTGAATCATTAATCACTCCAAGATATTTTTGTGCCCTATTAAAATGCAGACGACAAATTGGTTGTGTTTGCTTTTCGTAATAAACTGCAAAATAGTTTTGGTTATCCTTGTAAAGAATTTTTGAAATTTCCCCTTTTTCACGAAGAATTGATTTAACAATAGTATAGCCATCTATTTCTTCCTGAGTAGTCTCAATTTTGCTGTCCTTTTCAGATTCAATAGATTCATTTATATCCTGAGCAGCTTTTTGGTCTGATTCCGTTTCTTTTTCTAAAGCAGATTTTAGTCGACTACTTACTCTGTCGCTAAGCCATTGATTAATTGACTTTTTAACTATTATCTTAAATTGTTCTATTACTTTTACCGTTGTTTTCCCTTGGTAAACTTGAGATGTAAAGAATCGAATAAAAGCTTCAGAAGGTTCTTCTACTTCCTGATTTAGAATTGATTTTATCTCGTTAAGGTATTTGAGTTCATTGGCTGTGCTAAAGATTTTGTCTATATCAAAGTTTGTTTTGTGGAATTTTTTAAGTTCAGAAATCTGTTGTTCTTTAATATTTAACAAATCCAACTCGAAAAATGGCTTATTATCCAGCTTATTACTGGCATCAAGGTCAGTATAAAATTTAAAAATTTGTCCGTTGGTCAGAATTGCAAATTTTGCATCACACGAGTGAAAATAACGAACCAATTGTGAATCGTGATTAACGAGCTTGTCATTAATTCCTTTACATTCGACCAACATTACAATTCTGTTTTCCAGTACAATGGCATAGTCTACTTTCTCCCCTTTTTTTCCAACAACATCAGATGTAAATTCCGGAATTACTTCGGCCGGATTAAAAACATCATACCCCAGGGACTGAATAAACGGCATTATCAGTGCATTCTTGGTTGCTTCTTCTGTTAAAAGTTGAAGTTTCAATTTCTCAATACGAGTGGCTAATTGGTTAATTTGGTCTGAAAAGTCCATTTTTTAGTTTTTTAAGTTGTTTTCTATGAGTTTATCAATCTTTTGTTCTAATGAAGTTACTTTTTTTTCAAGGTCATCATTGTTATCACTAACCATCGCATCTACGAAAATGGAATTAACTATGGATAGGCCAAATATCCCACCTGTTAATAGTATGACCACGAAATAAATTTTGGTTAAGACGGCCGTCGTGCTTGATGCATTTTGCGCGATTGTTTCCGGTATTTCAAACCAACCTTCTACTGTAAAAATCTTAAAAACAGAATATAAAGATAAAAATGGGTCACCAAAATAGTCTGGTGCTATATTTCTGTAAAAGAAGCATGAGACAATTGAAATGATGAAGAGAAAAATAAAAAATCCAAAAATGACTATTACTGATGCTTTTAATGCTCTTTGAACTCCATTAATAAGTTGGTTAATTTCAGGAAAAAATCTGAGAAACCTGAAGAATTTAAATATTCTGGTTACTCGTAAAACTAACAGATAATCAAGGTGAAATGTATTAATATTTGCTATCCATAGTAATAATGAAGGTAAGGCAAGAAGAATTAATATTGTATCAAAAACATTCCAATTTGATTTTGAAAAATCCTTGAGTCCATAATTTTTAATTTTTGCGATTATTTCGAAGATGAAAATTATCGTAATAATGTTATCTGCCTGTGATAGAGTGGAAATAGTTCCTATCGAAAGTTCAAATCCTTGAAGAAATATAATAACTGCATTTACTAAAATTAGTCCTAATATAAACCGGTCATTAAGTAAAAGCCTTTGTATTATTTTCATCATTAGAAAGTTTCTTTTTTTTTGCAATAACCCCCAACGCTCAGTTATAAATACAATAGCAGCAAATCACTGCTGTTTGCTAAAGATACAAATTTCTAAAGAAAAATCTCGAAATCATTGAGGTCTTTTCCTTTTAGAGGTCTTGCCCTTGTAATATTTGTAATTTTTATCTCGGAAATCTCGCCATTCACAATATAGAATTCC
>CAZKIR010000215.1:0-7071 GCA_964552835.1 uncultured Bacteroidales bacterium | reverse complement strand
GAGTTAAATTTTTGGCTCATAAACCATTCTGATATTATCACTTACCATAATTATGGTAAATTTGAAGGTCAGAAGAAAGATATATCAAAATTCCAATCATACAACCGCCCTGTTATTTGTACCGAGTACCTTGCCAGGACCTATGGCAGCAAGTTTGAAACCTGCTTGCCCCTGATGAAAGAAAATAACGTGGGGGCTATTAACTGGGGATTGGTATTTGGTAAAACACAAACCGTTTACCCTTGGAATTCGCCCATGGATGCCCCCGTGCCAGAGGTTTGGCACCATGATATTTTTTACAAGAACGGGGAACCATATAGCCACGACGAGATCAAGCTCATTAAATCGCTCACGAAATAAGATATTGTTTAAAGATATTTGTCCCCTGCTGCAAATTTAGTGGAACAATATGTTATAACAATTTTGGAATGTGTAAGATATAAAGGCAAAATGATTTGCATAAAATTACCGGTTCATGAAAACATGCCGCATGGCTTTTTCATCCTTGTTGTCCATTTTTTGAAACTGGAGCTGGGATGTTCCCGGTTTTTTGGATTTCAAGCTTACACCGGTGATCAACTCCACGGCCCTTCCCAAGAGAGGGTCTTCGGTGTTCCCGAATGGCTCCGCCTGGATAAGGTCTTCTATCACGAAGTGGTTAGGGGACAAGCCGTTAGTGAAATCTGAATATCCTTCTGAATTGGCATATTTAAAAGTGACGGGCATCATGGCGTAATTGTGCCTGGCCGGCTCCTCGGTATCAGGGATTAGCCAAGAGCCATAGCATTTGCCATAGGTACTTTCGCCAACCTGGACAACATCCATGTAAGGTATAAGCCCGATAATCAGCAGCTCGCTGGCCGAAGCCGAACTGTTTGTGGTCAAAAAGCTTACCCTTTCCATGTCCAGGTTCACGTTCACGGGTGGGAAAGTATAAATGAAATGGTTTGAGCTTTTTTCTTCTTCTTCCTCGAAATAGGCCGTGTAATTGTCATTGTACTGGTTTTGTATCAATATTTCACGATTGGTCGACAATTCCCGTGGCCCGATGGCAGAAGCCATGTATCCGGCCACATTGAGGTTTCCCCCCGGGTTATAGCGAAGATCCACGATCAGTTCATCAATTTCTTGTTCTTTAAAACGTGTAAAGAGAGTGTCGATGGCCCCCAGGTATTTATCATTGGTGCCCGCGATAAATTCTGCATACACCAGGTAACCAATTTTTATTTCATTATACTCCAGTACCTTGCTGTAAATGATCGGGTTGGCGTCGATAATTCTTTTTGTCAGGTTATAGCGAATACCAGCATCTGCTATCGTGTTATCTTTTAACTCGCCTAAACCGATGGTATAGGCTGTTTTGCCTAATAAGTCCTGATAATTACTGGTAGTAATACTTTTTCCGTCCAAGCTAAGGATGATATTTCCCCTTTTAACCCCTGCTTCATCAGCGGGCGAGCCTGGGTATACATACTTGACCACCAGGAACATGTTTTCAGAATCCGAAAACACGTGATACGCCAATGAATACCCCATGGATTCAGGGGTGCCCTGGAAACGTTGGTTCAAGGCCTCGTAATCGTCAGTAATGGAAGACCATTTGTCATTGGATAGAATGCATTTTTGAAAATGTTTCAAGGGGTCTTTTTCATCAGTCGGGTGTGGCAGGTCTATCTTGTTGTTCCACAAGTATACCTCCTCTAGGGTTTCGTTAACCCATTCGTTAATAAATTGCTTGGGGTGTTTTTCTTCTTCTTCTGTCTCGCAGGAAACCACCAGTAATAAAAGGCTGGCAAGGAACAATAAAAAGTTTTTTTTCATTTTATGAATATCTAATGTAAAGATAAAGGATTTTTTGTTATATCCTAATATGAGATGAAATCTTTGAATTTTAACAAACATTGTATCCCAGTTTGTCTATGCAAAGGTCAGGTTAAGTTTTATCACTACAAGAACCCGAACAGCCAAAGCAGGATATGGTTGGCAAAGCCGTATTCTATCCCGTCGGGGGCAATATAGCTATCAGGCAGCCCGGCAATTTGGCTTTCTTTCTTGTTCTTGCCCCTTATCTCGAAGGTTAGCTTCTTGTCTACCAGGAAATCTGATTCCATGCTTTGGTATACCTCGTGCCGCTCGGATACTTGTTGGCAAAAGAAAGTTTCCCGGAGGGTGCCCTTGTTAGGGTTTTCCTCGCACAGGGAAAACATGAAGTTGGGACTGCCCAGGAATATTTTTTGCGGTTTAGTGAGCCGTGAGTCTCCCGACCTTGGTGAATTCAAGAGGAATGCCAGGCCACTCCTGTGCAAGATGTCAAGGTATTTTAACACGGTTTTTCGGTCTATCCCTGTTTGTGAGGCCAATTTGCTGATATTTGGCTTGTAGGGCACGAGTTCATTGATGGTTTTTAACAACATTTTTATTTTTAACACGTGGGCGTAATCAATAGCCGTGATATCATGGGCGATTTCCACGTGGTTTTTTAACATTTCATCCATGGAATAGGCAGGAAATGAAATTTTATGCTCCAGCTCGATAAATTCCCTGAACGAGAGTGGCGGCAAAACATACGAGTGTCTCTATGCACCACGAGGGTGAAAAGGGAGAGGCTAAGGAGTTTTGGTTTCATTTTTTCGGCTTTCTGTTTGTAAGCGTTTGTATAATAATTTTGTCGCGTATAACGGGATATTTATAAAATCACCTGATTCAACGAGGTTCCTTGGTGAAAACCTGAACACTTTTTCAGGTTCGTATTTGTCGGCATAACTCCGTAAGCTTTTCATACTTTTATTGGTGCCGCTTTTCACTTCCAGCGGGTATATATTATCGTTTGCCTTTATGATAAAGTCTACCTCGGCCTGGCTCCTTGATGTCCAATAATATATTGGCTCATAGCCGAGAGATTTAAGTTCTTGTGCTATGAAATTTTCTATAAATGCACCGTTAAATTCTTTAAACAAAGCATCAGGCAACACGATCTGTTTAGAGGATATATCAAGCTTTGCAGCCAATAAACCAACATCGTGCATATAAACTATAAACTTTGAATATTCACAATATGCAGAGAGTGGGAGCTTGGGCGTAACCAGGTTAAAGACAATATTTATTAGCCCTGCTTTTCGAAGCCATTCTATGGATTGCTCAAACATGTGGGAACGGGCCTTGGGCTGGATTTTCGAGTATTTGAATTTTTTGTTTTCTTGCTATATTTATATTTTTCCAAGCGTTCTTACAAATGGCAAAAATATAATAAATCATCTTGTAAAAAACGTGAAAACCAAAAGTTAATTACCTGTAAGGCAGTAATTAATCTTCTAGCGCCCTGGTACCTTATTTAAACTCCCTGAAATCGTGTGGAAGGCTTTTCATGGCTTCTCTTAGGTATTCTTGTAGTTCCTTTACTATCCATGAATGCAGAATAAAAAGCATCTTTATTGCCAAACTCATCCATTATTTTATCATCTTACCGATGATTTTTCCCAGGCGCTTGATGCCTTCTTCAATTTTTTCTTCGTCCACGCACGAGAAATTCAAGCGCAGTGTGTTCACGTTGGCTTTGCCAATGTAAAAAGGATCGCCTGGCACGAAGGCAACGTTTTCTTTTATGGCTTTATCAAACAGGACTTTGGCCGATAGGTGTTCCGGCAAGATGACCCACAAGAACATGCCCCCTTCAGGGTCAGAGTGTTTTATCCCTCCTGGGAAATATTTTTTCATGGCCCCGATCATGGCCTGCTTCTGACGGGCATACCGTTCATTTATTTTCTTCACGTGGGCATCTATGTCGTTGTCCATGAGGTACTGGTGCAATACCCTTTGGGCAAAATAGTTAGTGTGCAGGTCAGAAGCTTGTTTCGCTATCAGGAGTTTTTCAATGATTTCGGGGCCTGCTGTTATCCAACCCAAACGGAAACCGGGCACGAATATCTTGGAAAAAGACCCCAGCAAGATGGTCTGGCAAGGGGCAAATTCCTTGTAACTCTTCATTCTTTCCCCCGAGAACTGGATTTCTCCGTACGGGTCGTCTTGCACGATGATCGTGGAAGATTCCCTTAATATGTTGCAAGCCTCTTCCCGCTTTTCATTGGAATGAGAAATCCCCGAGGGGTTTTGGAAGTTGGGCACGGTATAAAGCAACTTGGGATCGTGGTTATTCACTACATCCTGCAGGCTGGGTATGTCCATCCCGTCAAAATGCAAGGGCACGGTATGAAAACATGGCCGGAATATAGACAAGGCCTGTATGGCCCCCAGGTAGCCTGGTTCTTCGATCACGACCGGGTCGCCCTCGTTCACCAGGCATTTGCCCAACAGGTCAAGCCCTTGTTGCGATCCCGAGGTGATGATGATATTTTCAGGGTCAACTTGAATTCCCTGTCGCGTGGCATATCGTTCGCTAATCCATTCCCGCAAGCCCGCGTAACCTTCTGAGGTGCTGTATTGCAATATTTCCTGGCCACTGGTGTCCAGTGCTTTTGCCGAGGCTTCTTTTATTTCCTTCACGGGAAATAAATCCTTGTTTGGCAAGCCGCCGGCAAAGGAAATAACCTCCTCGTTCACGGTGGTTTTTAATATTTCCCGGATAAATGATCGCGGTACTCCAGTGATTCTTTCTGAAAATAAATTATCCATGAATTTTTGCATATCGTAATCATCGCTTTATCTAGCCTTTTTCCATGTACCCTGCCTCGGTGCAGCCTTGCATTCTTCCTGGATCACCTGCTTGTACGTCACCCCAGGAAGTTTCAAAAATACGAATAATCCTTCCTAGGTATAGAGTTTTTTTTGTTTTTATTAATTTGCATGAAATTTTAATGAGATGGCTAATACAATATTTTATTCCCTCCTAGCGGCAGGGGTGCTTTCCAGCTGTGCTTGCGTGGGAAAAGAAAATACCGGGAAACCGAACTTCCTCTTCATCCTGGTGGATGACATGGGCTGGAAAGACGCGGGTTGTTTCGGGAGCGACTTTTACGAAACCCCCAACCTTGATCGCCTGGCCAGCCAAGGAATGAAGTTTACCAACGCATATGCATCCTGCCCCGTTTCCTCGCCCACCCGGGCCAGTATCATGACGGGAAAATACCCGGTGAACCATGGTATTACCGACTGGATCCCCGGCAGGCAAAGTTATAGACCGAAGGAAGATCAGTTTAAGTTTATTTCAGCTTCTGTTGACTTTAAACACCAGTTGGCATTGGAAGAGCGCACCATCGCGGAAGCATTAAAAGAAGCGGGATACCTTGCACACTTTGCCGGGAAATGGCACCTGGGCAAAGAAAAATATTACCCGGAACACCAGGGGTTTGACACGAATGTAGGGGGTACGCACAAGGGTGGCCCTTACGGGAACAACGGGTATTTTTATCCATTTGGGGCAGAAGGGGTGCCCGGGGAAAAAGGGGATTTTCTCACGGACAGGCTAACCTCTGTCACCCGTGATTTTATCCGTGAAAACAAGGATACCAGTTTCTTTGCTTACTTGTCCTTTTATACCCTGCATAATCCCATCATGGCACCGGATTCACTAGTGGAAAAATACAAGAAAAAAGCAGAAAGACTGGGTTACACGGATGAAGAGCGGTTCGTGACCGATGAAAAATGGATGGGACAATGGGCCAAGGCCGAACATGGCGATTTTAAACTGAGGGTGGTGCAAGATGACCCGGTATATGCGGCCATGGTCGAGATCATGGACAACAACATCGGCTTGCTAATGAAAACCTTGGAAGAAAATGAGCTTGACAAGAACACCATCGTGATTTTTACTTCTGATAACGGGGGCTTGTCCACTGCCGAGGGCTCGAACACGAGCAACTTGCCCTTGAGAGGAGGAAAAGGCTGGCTGTATGAAGGGGGTATCCGGGAACCAACCATTATTAAATGGCCTGGGGTAACAGGACCAGGATCTGTATCAGAAGCCCTTGTTACCAGTACCGATTATTATCCTACCATGCTGGAGATGGCAGGCATATCCATGCAAGCAAGAAAGTGGATGGCGTGAGCCTGGTGGATGTGCTAAGGGGCGGTAAACAACACGATCGTGCCATTTACTGGCATTACCCTCATTACAGCAACCAGGGCGGAGAGCCCGGGAGTGCCGTCCGGCTAGGCGATTACAAGTTGATTGAATGGTTTGAAAAAGAAGGCGTGGAATTATACAACTTGCGTGAATATATTGGCGAAACCCAAGACCTTTCCAACGAACTGCCGGCGAAAACAAAGGAATTGAAGGATTTACTTGATGCCTGGAGGAAAAAGGTGGATGCCCAGTACCCGGAACCCAATCCCGGTTATTATTTGAGCGATAAACACTAGTTCGTGCCAATAAGGGATCGGGTATTTTTGAAAGTGCTGCTACAAAAAAAAACGTCAAGTGCTAGGCTTTTAAATCGTCCAAACACGGGGTTATGAGTATTTTTGGCGATTTGCATAAGGCCGGAATTGACGTTTTCTGATAGCCCCTTTAAATTCATTCCTCCCCTGGGGGTCTTTTTATCCTTACTCCAAGGCTACCTTTTCGCCGCAATGGTGCAAGGCATACCGTAAGGACATTTGTATGGCAGAACTGTACATTGTTTTTTTCTTCTTGCTGCCATCATCCTTACTTTCATAGCTGGCCTTTACTTTTTTTATTACAGGTAAAACCGGTTTGGCTTTTTCTTCTAGCAATTCAAGGCTCCGGGTGGCATGCAGTACCAACCATTCGCGTTCGTCTTGGAGCCATTTGGCCAACACTTGGAGGGCTTCCCCTGTTTCATTGTACTGGCATAGGGTATACGCGGCTTCAACCTGCACTGCTGGCGAATTGTCTCGCAATAGCTCCTTGAGCCTGGGAATGGCGGGGGCACCTTTATTCCCGAGTGCCTGTACAGCTAGTACTGCCCAGTACCTTACCCCGCTATCTTCATCCCTAAGCTTTTCTTGTATTTCTGGTAGCTTATCTTGGCCAACTAGGTTGGCGGCCTCGTACACGGCTTTGGCGTTAAATTGTCCCGTGTCGCGCAAGGTCTCGTACACGGTTGAACCCTCGGCCCGCATCATGAATTCGGGTTCGTGGAGCAAGCCCGCGTC
>CAZKIR010000214.1:6468-7097 GCA_964552835.1 uncultured Bacteroidales bacterium | reverse complement strand
TTTCAGAGGCCCGCATTTCCACGAAAAATATTTTAGCACCCTGTAGTTTTACTTCCTGCTCGAACCGTTTCCGTATTTCATCCCTGTAAAAGGTAGCATCCAAGATAACATCCTGCCTATTTTCTACTTTTTGGATTGCCTTCTCTAGCATAATATCATACACGTTTTGCTTGGTACTGGCACTATAATCCCCTTCCAGTTTGGTTTTTTTTCGAATAATATCGGTATTATAATACGCGATACCTTGTTTATTGGCATAATATCTGGAAAAATAAGATTTTCCTGCCCCCGGTAAACCAAATATAATAATAACCATAATCATTTTTTTTTAATATACACGAAAATTCATGCCAGAGTTAGGTATATTATTTGCGAAGGGAACCTTAGAACTAAAAAATAAAAAAGCAGTTATGAAAAACTCGTTAGATTTAGGAAAACCCTTTGGAATAAAGCTAGGGATACATTGGACATTTTTGTTGTTAATCGCTTATGTCGTTTTCGTGAACTTGCAACAAGGCTACGACATGACGCAAATCCTCCTTTCCGTCTTATTCGTGCTAACGCTCTTTGTTTGTGTTGTTTTACATGAGTTTGGCCACGCGTTAACGGCCCGTCGGTTTGGCGTGCAG
>CAZKIR010000214.1:5941-6458 GCA_964552835.1 uncultured Bacteroidales bacterium | reverse complement strand
ATCGGCGGATTGGCCAATATACAAGACATACCAGAGAAGCCCAAGCAAGAGTTGCAAATGACCATCGCCGGCCCCATGGTAAACCTGGCCATTGCCCTTGTTTTATACGTAATCATTAAACTGACCATAGGCTTCGAGGGTATTGAATACAAGGAGCTTACGCTAAACAATTTCTTACACCTCTTGCTCAGCGTTAACATTATTATTGCCGTGTTCAACCTCTTGCCGGCTTTTCCTATGGACGGGGGCCGCGTGTTCCGTGCGGCTTTAAACATCAAGATGAACCGTGAGAAAGCCACCAAGATTGCCATGCGGATTGGCCAAGGTTTTGGTTTATTGTTTATTATCGCCGGGTTGTACGTGAACCCTTTTCTCGTGTTAATTGGTATGTTCGTGATGGGCTCGGCCTGGTTCGAGTACCAACAAATTAAATCCCAAGGCTTCCTGGGCAATTACAAGGTAAAAGACATTACCTTAAAAGAATTCACCACCTTGCACCCGGACGACGAATTAAAAA
>CAZKIR010000214.1:0-5931 GCA_964552835.1 uncultured Bacteroidales bacterium | reverse complement strand
CATCATGTTAAACACGCAGCAAAAACATTTTATCGTGAAGCATGATGATAAAATTGACGGGATATTGACCAAGGACGACATTATCAAGGGTTTATCCACTTATAGTGAAAAAATAGAAATAGACCGGGTGAAAACAGGGGTAAGCCAATACTTATCCCCGGACACCCCCTTGAAAGAAGCTTATAAGCTAATGCAAAAAGGCCAAATAGAGCTTCTCCCTGTAGTAAAAAATGGAAAAATTATCGGGGCGCTTGACACGGACAATATCAATGAATTTATCACGATGGAATCGGCCCGGCACCAGTAAAAATGACCAATAGCCACCCCGATCCGGGGAAAAGATTCTACATGGAACAAAAAACAAAGGCCATGGCAATACATAATCACGAGATAGCCGAGAAGATAAAAAAATTGGCCCAGTTACAAGAAATCAAAGGTGCCAACCCTTTCCGGGTTAGGGCTTACCAGAATGCCGCCCGATCGATCAAGGACATGTCGAAACAATTGGCCGATGCCATAAAAAACGGGGAGGACATCTCAAAACTCCCCGACATTGGCGATAGCATGGCCGAAAAAATTAGAGAACTCGTGGAAACCGGGAGCTTAAAACAACTTGAGAAAATGGAAGAAGAGATCCCGGTGGACACGGGAGAACTCATGAAAATTACCCAGCTAGGGGGAAGCCGGTTAAAAACCTTGTACGAAAAAATGGGCGTGCAAAACGTGGATGACTTGAAAAAAGCCGCGGAAAATGAAAAAATACAAGAACTGGATGGCTTTGGAAAAAAAACACAAGAAAAAATCCTGGACGAAATAAAAAAAATAGAACAAGGTGACAGCCATGAACGGTTGAAGTGGAGTGTCGCCGAGCAACTGACTGAACCGCTGCTACGGTACCTGAAAGATTTCAAGGCGGTTGAAATGGTGGAAGCGGCCGGAAGTTACCGACGAAGAAAAGAAACCGTGGGCGATATGGACATCCTGGTGGTGAGTAATAACGCGAAAAACACCATGGAACATTTCGTGAAATATAAGGATGTAGATGAAGTGGTCTCCAAGGGCGAAACCCGCTCCACGGTCATCCTGAAATCAGGTTTGCAAGTAGACTTACGGGCCATGTCGGCCGGGCAATACGGGTCAGCCTTGCTATATTTCACGGGTTCAAAAGAGCATAACGTGGCCATCCGGAAAATTGCACGGGGCAAGGGATATAAGATAAGCGAATATGGTATTTTTAAAGGGAATAAAAAGCTTGCCGGGAAAACCGAGGAAGAAGTGTACAAGGAAATTGGTATGCAGTACGTAATGCCCGAAATGCGGGAAAACCGTGGCGAAATAAAACTTGCCAAAAAAAATAAGCTACCCAAGTTGATTGAACTAAGCGATATAAAAGGTGATCTGCAATCGCATTCAAATTACAGCGATGGCAAGTATACCCTGGAAGAAATGGCACGGGCAGCAAAAAGCATGGGCCATGAGTATTTTGCCGTGACCGATCATTCCAAACGCGTGACCATGGCCAAGGGGATGGACGAGAAAAAACTGGCCAATCAACTTGAGGAAATTGACAAGGTGAACAAAAAATTAGATGGCATAAAAATTTTAAAATCCGTTGAAGTGGACATCCTGGAAGACGGGAGACTTGATTTGCCGGACAATATCCTGAAAAAACTGGATATCGTGGTATGTTCGATCCATTACAACATGGACCTTTCCAAGAAAAAGCAGACCGAACGGGTAATAAAAGCCATGGAAAGCCCGTATTTTAATATTTTTGCCCACCCCACCGGCCGAAAGATAGGGGAACGGGAACCTTATGATATCGACATGGAAAAAATATTCAAAGCTGCCACGGAAAGGAATTGTTTCATGGAAATCAACGCCAACCCCGAGCGGCTGGACCTGAACGATACCCTGGCCAAACGGGCCAAGGAGATGGGCGTGAAAATGGCCATTTCTACTGATGCCCACTCCCGCGACAACCTTAATTACATGCGGTACGGCATATACCAGGCAAGGAGGGCATGGCTGGAGCCCGGTGACGTGATAAACACGAGGTCGTGGGGAGAATTGAAAAAGCTGATGGAAAAATGAGGGGATTAAAAGATATATTTTTGTCAAAATCGAGGCGTTTAATAGTTTTGACCCGGAGTTAACCTGTTGTTAATGAGTATTAAATAATTTAAAACAACAAAGAGCTTGGAAATAATGATGTTTTTTAAGACCGCACTCATTTATCTTTAATAAACTGGTCCAACACACTCAAAAAAGTTTTTTTATTAATGGGTTTCGGTATATATTCATCACACCCCTCCTTTATAGCTGCTTCGCGATCTTTACTGGAAGCAAAAGCTGTCTGCGCGATAACAGGCAAATCAGGACGTTGCTTTTTTATTTCCCGGGTTGCCTGGTAGCCATCCATCACCGGCATCTTAATATCCATCAATATTAATTCTATACCAGGGTGTTTATTTACCATCTCGATGGCCTCTTGCCCGGTTTTGGCCTGGTAAAAATTCATGTCATATTCTTCCAGCATTTCTTCTATCAAACGATAACTGTTCGGATCATCTTCTGCAATGAGGATGGTTCGATTTCTCAATTTTTCAGGATTTTGCCTTTCACTGGAAACCTCAATCTCTTTTTCTTTCGATTGCACCAGCTTGTATGGGATGCTAAGAAAAAATGTACTTCCCTTTCCCGGGGTTGAATCAAGGTAGATATCGCCGCCAAGAAGTTTTGCAAACCCTTTGGCAATACTCAAACCCAAGCCGGCACCTTCATATTCCCGGGTCAAAGACATTTCACCCTGGCGAAAGCGTTCAAAGATTTTATCCTGTAACTCCTGGTCAATCCCGACACCCGTATCCTTTACGTAGAATTGTAAGGTATCCCGCTCTAAAGTATATCCAAATTCAATCCAACCTTCGTGGGTATATTTAATAGCATTATGTATCAAGTTACTGAGAGATTGTGTTAGTTTTGTGAGGTCAGTCCATATTTCACATTCATTGTCAGGTAAAGCCTTGTGGTTTTTTATTTTAAGCCCTTTCTCCGATGCTTTTGCTTCAAACAAGTGCAATAAATCATCCAACAGGCTATTTAATGAAACTTCTTTTTCCTCTATTTCCAGGTGCCCGGCTTCAATTTTAGCAATATCCAACAAATTTCTGATAATATCCAACATACGTTCACCACTTTTTTGGATAAGATCAATATACATATCTCTCTTATCCCCTTTAAGTTTTGGTCTTTTCAAAAGGTTGGCGAACCCCATGATACCATTCATTGGCGTCCTGATCTCGTGGCTCATGTTAGCGAGAAAAGCCGATTTTAATTTATTGCTCTCCTCTGCTCGCTCTTTTGACACCTTCAATTCTGAATTGATGGCTTGAAGCTCTTCATTCTTTTCCATGAGCTCTTCGTTCAGGGTCTCGTATTCTTCATTTTGCGTTGCAATCTCTTCGTTTTTCTCTTTCAGTTCTATATTTAACGTGAGGAGTTCTTGCTCCATTTTCTTGCGACCAGAAATATCCTCTCCTGATGAGAGAATTCCTGTAATCCGGTTTTGGTCATCAGTAAGGATGTTATTGTGCCACAGGATTGTTTTTCGTTCCCCGTTTTTTGTAATGATATCGTTTTCTGTTGTTCTCACCTTCTCAACCTCTCCACGAATCAATTTTTTAAAGACCTTTAATACTTTCTCGTAATCCTCCTTTGGCAAGCAGGTTGAAAACCAATCTTGCTTTTCTAATGTCCCCTTTTCATATTCTAACAACTGGTAACCACTTTCATTTAATAGGGTAATCTTTCCTTCATGGTCAAGCGACATAATAATATCCGCGGAAATGTTCAAATATTTTTCAGCCCTTTCTTTACTTTGCTTAAGTTCTTCCCGGGCTTTTAGCCGATCCGTGATATCCCGGATAAGGCCAATAAACCCGATGACATTCCCATCCCGATCCTCCAGATAAAACACGTTAGTCTCACCCGGGAAAACGCTCCCATCTTTTCTTTTATAATAAACAGTAAATAAAAAGTCCCTGGCATCCCCCTCGTGTTTTTTAAGTGCTTGGCCCATTTGTTCAAATTCTTCCTGGTTTTGATAAATATGAACAGTTTTCTTACCTGTTATCTCTTGCAGGGAAAACCCGAACAATTCTTCAAAGGCAGGATTACAGCCGATAATATTTCGATGGGTATCGGTAACCAAGATGGCATCACGAATAGAATTAAACAAGTTCTTGTACTTTCTCTGGCTTTGTGATAACGATTTTTCAGCTTTCTCGCGTATAGCAATTTCCTCCTGAAGCTCGCGGGTGCGTTTATCAACCCGCTTCTTTAACGTCCTTGACCATATCATTGGGAGTATCGCGAGCAAAAATAACGGCAGAAGGATATAGGAAACATACTTCAGGAAATCAATAAACGTGAATTCAGGCTCCTCGTAAATTCCAAGCCATTTAGAATGGATTTCCTTATAGGTCCCTTCCAGTTTTATAATTTCTAATCCCTCGGTAAATTTGGCCAATAACGCGGTGTTTCCTTCCTGAACACCAATGCAATAATCGGCTGTATAAATACTATTTTTGCCAACTTTCAAGTTTTTCCATTGATTTTTTTCCAGGTAATAATTAAATAAAACCCTGGAAATTAATGCGTAATCATATTTCCCCTCTAAAAGTGCGCGCATGGCTTCTTCCTGTGACACGACAGGGACCAACTCCTCATCTAATCCCTGCTCCATGGCATATTCATGCAGCAAATCATGTTTCTGCACCAGTACTTTTTTACCTTCAAGTAATGCAAGGTATTCAGGGATCTTCATGTCTTTTCTTGTAGCAATCACGTAATTGATACGGGTATGGGCCGGGGTCATGTCAAATATTTTTCCCCGTTCAGGGGAGTACAATATGCCCTGGATGGCATCTATTTTCCCCTCATCAAGCTGGTTAATAATGTGATCCCAGGGGGCCAGGTTAATTTCTATTTTTATTCCTGTTTCCTTGGCGATCGAACGCATGAGGTCCACGTTATAACCTGCTGGTTCGCCATCCTCGTTTATAAACTCGTAAGGTGGGTAATTAAAGTCGCCACCAATAAAAATGGTTTCCTCGTGTTTAAATTCTGGTGCCAGGGGGGCAAACCATTTTGTATGGATGTTTCGAAAAGTCCCGTTGGCACTCAGTATTGCCAGTCCCTCGTTTAAAAGGCTTTGTAAATCATCATCTCCATCTGAAACAGCAAAACAAAAGGATTGCTCGTACAATCCCCTTGGATCGCTTACTATTTTTAGATTATTTAGGCTGTTTTCATTCATTAATTGCAAGGCCAGTAGGCGTTGTATCACCACGGCGTCGTGCTGTCCTCCCGAAAGCTCGATAAGGGCCCTTTCAAAGGTTAGCCGTGGTACAATTTCTTTGTCAAAATGATGTCGGCGAAGAAATTCTTCCGCGTTGTCAGCTTTTAATACAGCAATTTTCTTATTTCTTAGACCTTCAAGATCATGAATACTTTCGTTATTATCCCTGACAACAATCGCCCCATGCATGGTCAAGTAAGGAATAGTAAAATCAAAAAGACTCTCTCGTTCCGGCGTTCTTCCAACCAAGGGTAAAGCATCCAGCTTTTTATTGGCTAAATTATCCTTCATTGTTTCCCACGGGCCGGTAATGAATTGAACCACCAATCCCATCTCGTTTGCAACTTCCCTGAATAATTCCACCGAAAAGCCATCAGCCTGGCCGTTTTCATTTTCATAGCAGTAGGGAGGATACGCGTATTCACAGCCCACGAGAAGTGTATCGCTAACACGGGACTGTCTCGTTTGCGCGTGAGCAATCTGTGGTACTTGTATAAACAACAGAATTATTATAACCTTAAATCCGCAAGTTAAAAAAAATAGTTTGGCATAGGTCATTTTTTTAGAAA
>CAZKIR010000213.1:4786-7101 GCA_964552835.1 uncultured Bacteroidales bacterium | reverse complement strand
TGAAAACCACGGGTTATCCCGTGGTTTTCGGGCAAAAAATCCTGGATCCTTCATTTCCAACAATCATGGTTTACGGGCATTACGACGTGATGCCGCCCGATCCCTTGGATAAATGGATATCCGATCCTTTCGGGCCCGAGGTCCGGGACGGTAAAATATATGCCCGGGGAGCCGACGACGATAAAGGCCAGTCCTTCATACACGTGAAAGCCCTTGAATACCTTATCAAGCATGATAAGCTGAAATGTAACGTGAAGTTTCTCGTGGAAGGGGAGGAGGAGATTGGTTCGCCTGGACTGCAACAATTCTGCCATGATCACAAAGAATTGCTCAAGGCCGATGTGATACTGGTATCAGACACTACCATGATAGTCTTGGGCACCCCATCCATTACCGTGGGCCTAAGGGGTTTGACGTACCTGGAAGTGCAAGTGACGGGGCCGAATAAGGACCTTCATTCCGGTTTATTTGGCGGGGCTGTTCCTAACCCGGCCAATATACTAGTTCAGATGCTCTCGTCAATTATTGATGATAAAAACAAGATATTGATACCCGGTTTTTATGATGATGTGCTGGAGCTGCCATGCCATGAAAGGGACGAGTTAAACCGGGCACCTTTTGACCCCGCGGCCTATACCCGGGAATTAGATATACTCGATTTACATGGAGAAGAGGGGTACACGACCCTTGAACGAACCGGTATCCGGCCATCTTTTGATATTAACGGTATGTGGAGCGGCTACACGGCCGAGGGTACCAAAACCGTGCTGCCCTCGACAGCCCATGCTAAAATTTCTTTTCGGCTCGTGCCAAATCAGGATCATCGCGAAATAGGCAAACTCGTGGCCCGGTACCTCGATGAAATAGCCCCGTCAAGCGTTAAGGTTAAAACGAAAATTTTGCATGGTGGTCAAGGTTACGTGGCCCCCGTGAGTTCTACTGCATACCTCGCGGCCGAGAAAGCCATGGAAAAAAGCCTGGGCAAAAAGCCTATTCCCGTGCGTAGCGGGGGCAGCATCCCCATTATTGCCACTTTTGATGAGGTATTAAATACAAAGTCCATTTTAATGGGATTTGGCTTGGAATCGGACATGATCCATTCACCCAATGAAAATTTCCCGCTTGAAAATTTTTACAAGGGCATCGAGACCGTTGTAAGTTTCTATGAAGATTTCGAAGGATAAGGGAATGTGGGGGTCCGTTTAAATATTTGGTACCCCTTTTTTCTCGTTGACCAGGGGCAGTAACACGAGGGCAATGAAACCTGCCAGGATAAGGCCTAAATTCATTCCGGAATGGGCCACCAGGGCAAATATTTTCCCGTCTGCTTTTGTTATGCCATAAAAAAAGAGGGTTTCGTACACCATGAAATGCCATGGGCCGATCCCACCTTGGACGGGCGCTACCATGGCCAAACCACTCGTCACGAAAGCCGCGGCAGCCGCGAAAATAGACAAGTGACGGGTGGGTTCAAAACTGAAAAACATGAGGTATAGCGATACCAGCCAGATAAAATATATGAACAAGGTATGAAACACGTATAACCAGGGTCTTTCCATCTGGCCAATGGTTTTTATCCCATCAACGAAACTGTTCAGGATTTTCCTGATTTTCTTGTAAAACTTAGTTTTCTTGAACTTTCCCCTGAACAAGAATAGGAAGGCAATCCCGGCGATAAACACGGCCCCGGCTATAAACAGGTTCTTTGATTGCATGAGCGCGGCGATTTTTTCTTCAAATTCAGGGTGTCCTTTGACAAAATCAATAAATACGTTGATTTGGGCGAGGAAAATAAGGATCGCGAAAAATATCATGACCAGGAAATCGGTAATCCGCTCAACAACCACCGTGCCGAGTAATTTCGAGAAAGGCACTTTCTCGTAGCGTGATAGAACGCTGCACCGGGCAATCTCGCCGGCGCGGGGCAAGGCCAGGTTGGTAAGGTACATGACCATGACCGACATGAACGAGTTCGATATTTTCGGGCTGTGCCCCAGGGGTTTTATAAGCATGTTCCAGCGATAGGCCCGGCTCACGTGGCTTAGCAAACCAACCAGGAAAGATAGGATGATCCATTCATAGTGAATGCTTTTCAGGTTCTCGTACAATACCTCTACCTCGAGGTCGCGATATACCCACCAGAATATGAATGCCCCGATGGCCAGGAAAAGGATATACTTGAGAAAATTTAATTTTTTTCTGTTTTTTGAAATTAATGCTTTCATCATGATGAATCCTTAGGGGATAATTTTAGAGTGTAAATCAGCTGGTTTAATATTTTCTTGTTCGCCACTTTGCATGTTTTTCAAGGTAAG
>CAZKIR010000213.1:0-4776 GCA_964552835.1 uncultured Bacteroidales bacterium | reverse complement strand
GCCATTTGTTTTTTCATCTTGGCCGTGTCCGGGAATATTTCTGCTGCAATGCCTTGTTCCCGTAATTTTTTTAAAATAGGCAGGCAATATTGGCTTTCTTTCTCCCCGAAATTCACGAACAGGATCCTGGTTGTATGCAGGTTTTCGTCCGGGAAAAGCTTTAACTGCAACAATACATCGTAAATCCGGTCGGCACCAAATGAAATGCCAACCCCAGGGATGCCAGGCAGGCCAAAAACGCCCGTCAGGTTATCATAACGCCCCCCGCCGCAAATGCTGCCAATTTCAACGTCCTTCGCTTTTACCTCGATAATGGCGCCGGTGTAATAATCCAGGCCGCGAGCCAGGGTGATATCTAGTTCCGGGGTAAATGGTGCACCGGTTTTTTTTACTATTTCTAATACCCTGGATATTTCTTGTATACCTTTTTGCCCTATTTCAGAACCTTCTAATAATTCCTTTAAAAAAGATAGCTTTTCTTCGGCATTCCCCTTGATGGCAAAAACAGGTATGAGTTTTTCAATCGATTTTTCTTCGATACCGCGGCCTTTTAGTTCATGTATTACTTTCTCTTGCCCGATTTTATCAAGTTTGTCAAGGGCCACGGTGATATCGGTCAACTTATCGCTAGCGCCCATCGCCCCTGCTATGCCTGCCAGTATTTTGCGGTTGTTTATCTTGATGTTGATATTTATTCTCAAGGATTCAAAAACCTCGTGGATGATTTGCAGCAGTTCGGCCTCGTTGAGCATGCTTTCGCTGCCTATCACGTCGGCGTCACACTGGTAAAATTCACGGTAGCGGCCTTTCTGGGGCCTGTCGGCACGCCACACGGGTTGAATTTGGTACCGTTTAAACGGAAAATTTATCTCGTTCTGGTGTTGCACCACGAAGCGGGCAAAAGGCACCGTGAGATCATAGCGTAAGCCTTTTCCGCTTATGTAAGGGGTAAGTTCTTTGCTTTCGGGTTGGTTTAAGGTGTTTGCCGGTACGGATTTAAGGAAATTTCCTGAATCGAGGATTTTAAAAAGTAATTTGTCCCCTTCTTCCCCGTATTTTCCGGTAAGGGTAGATAATTTTTCCATGGCCGGGGTTTCAATGGGCACGAAGCCGTAGCGCCTGTAGATATTTTCGATGATGTTAAAAATATATTTTCTACGGATCATTTCTTCCGGGGTAAAATCCCTGGTACCCTTGGGTATGGACGGTTTTTCTTTTGCCATGGAATAGTTTTTTTTAACCAAGTTGCAAAAGTAAAGATTTTTCTGTCAAACGAAAGAAAGAAGGGGGCCAAACTTGAGCCCCCTTTTTCTTTACTTGTATTCTTTTTTTGTTATGTTAAAAACTTTTTCTATGTTTGCTCCTTGAAATATAAATAATGAATAGGATGAACAACTTCGTGAATAACACTTTTTATTTTTTCTTTTTCTACTTTAGGAGAAGCTAAGGGGTTATTTGCATGTACATAAAAGATAGAACAAATAATCCCGGGGGCAACTTCGGGATTTTTTTTTGAATAAAACCAACGAACATGGAAAAAGCAATGCAACAAGTTAAAAAAATTGCCATTCAAGGCGGTTACGGTGCATTCCACGAGATGGCGGCACAAGCCTATTTTGAGAACGAGGAGATCGAGATTGTCCCCGGGAACAGCTTCAAGCATTTGTTTCAAAACCTGAAAAACCAGCATGCAGATTATGGCATCATGGCCATAGAAAACATGGTGGCCGGGAGCATTATCCCCAATTACAAGCTATTAAAGGAATCGAACATGCAAATTATCGGGGAAATTTACCTTCGCATCAAGCAAAACCTGGTGGCCATGCCTGGTCAAAAGATAGAGGACATTAAAGAGGTCTACTCTCATCCCATGGCCATCTTGCAATGCCAGGATTTTTTCGAGAACTACCCTGCCATGAAATCCATTGACAGCGCTGATACTGCCTTGAGCGCGAAAAAAATCAGGGAAGAAAATTTAACGGGGGTGGGTGCTATATCCAGCGAACAGGCTGCAAAAAGATACGATTTAGAAATTCTTCTGGCGGGTATAGAAAGCAACAAGATAAACTATACCCGCTTTTTGATCCTGAAAGATAAAAATGGATCCAGCGAAATACAGGGGCAAATAAACAAGTCGTCCATTTCTTTTGCATTGGCCCACGAGATAGGCAGTTTGTCAAAAGTATTGTCCATGTTCTCGTTTTTTCACATAAACCTTTCAAAAGTCCAATCTTTGCCTATTATCGGCAAAGGTTGGGAATACCAGTTTTACGTGGATTTGGAATTTTCGAACCTGAAAAATTACCGGCAAGCCCTCGAATCTATTAAACCTTTTACACGAGATTTAGAAATACTCGGGGAGTATCGTAAAGGAAAGTCGATTTTATAGAACAATATTCCATCCCGCCCCCCTGGCACCTGAAGGGGAAACGGCCCGCCACGACAGAACGGGCGCGGTCCTCCCTTTAGGTAATTAAAGGATGCGGGAGGGAGAAAATGAAAAATTAACCAATAACTTGATATAAAATGATAAAACCAGCTCAACGGCTAAACACCGTTAAAGAATACTACTTCTCGAAAAAGCTAAAGCAGATCGCCCACATGCAAAAAGCCGGTAAACCGGTTATTAACCTTGGCATTGGCAGCCCAGATTTGCCACCCTCGGAAGAAGTGATCGAACTGGTAAGGCAGGAGGTAAAATTACCATCCAGCCATGGTTACCAAAGTTATATCGGCATTGAAGAATTGCGGCAGTCTTTTGCCTGGTGGTATAAGCAATATTTCAAGGCAGAATTAAGCCCCGACCGGGAAATACTTCCCCTCATGGGCTCTAAAGAAGGAATCCTATATATTTCCCTGGCTTTTTTAAACCCGGGCGATGAAGTCCTCGTCCCGAACCCTGGTTACCCCACCTATCAATCGGTTTCAAACCTTGTGCAAGCAAAGACCAGGCAATACGAGTTAAAGGATAGCCGGGGATGGGCACCCGATTTTAAAGTCCTTGAAAACGAAAACCTGGACAAGGTGAAACTCATGTGGGTGAATTACCCGCACATGCCTACCGGTACCAATGCCACGATTGAATTATTTCAAAAACTGGTAGATTTTGGAAAAAAACACGGGATACTAATCGTGAACGATAATCCCTATAGCTTCATCCTGAACGATGACCCGAAAAGTATCCTGGCTGTAAAAGGTGCAAAAGAAGTGGCTATCGAGCTTAATTCATTAAGTAAATCGCACAATATGGCGGGTTGGCGCATCGGCATGGTGGCCGGGGGCGAAGAAATTATCAAAAATATACTAAAAGTTAGCTCGAACGTGCACTCGGGCATGTTTAAACCATTGCAGGTAGCGGCCGCCAAAGCTTTAAAAAACCAGGTAGAATGGTACCGCCAATTAAACGATACCTACCGGAACCGGCGGAAGTTAGTTTGGGAAATTTTCGATATACTCGGTTGCCAATACGATAAAAACCAAAGCGGCTTGTTCGTGTGGGCAAAAATCCCGGATGAATGGAAAGATGCCGAATCCCTTTCAGAACACTTGTTAATCCAGGGTAATGTATTTGTCACACCGGGTTTTATCTTTGGCTCGATGGGCGAAAAATACCTCAGGATTTCCTTGTGTGCCAACATGGAAACCCTGGAAGAAGCAATAAAAAGAATTCAAAACATAAAACCTTAAAACCATGGGAGTAAAACTACAATTACAGGAATTTTCCTTGCCTGGCCTACCTTTTCAACGGCCCTTGATCATGTCGGGGCCTTGCAGTGCCGAAACGGAAACACAAGTGTTGGAAACAGCTAAAAAGTTATCAAAACACGGTATCAAAATCTTCAGGGCTGGCATATGGAAACCCCGCACACGGCCAAAAGCTTTCGAGGGGCATGGCGTGAAAGCCTTGCCCTGGCTTAAGAGGGTGAAAGAAGAAACGGGCATGTACACGGCCGTGGAAGTGGCCAATGCCAAGCACGTGTTTGAATCCCTGAAATATGGCGTGGATATTTTATGGATTGGTGCCCGGACCTCGGCCAATCCTTTTGCCGTGCAAGAAGTGGCCGATGCCGTTAAAGGGGTTGACATACCCGTGCTGGTCAAGAACCCGATAAACCCTGACGTGGAGCTGTGGATAGGGGCGCTGGAACGGATCAACGATGCGGGAATAAAACGTTTGGCAGCCATCCACAGGGGATTCTCCAGCTATGAAAGTAGCTTGTACCGAAACCCGCCACAATGGGAAATCCCGATCGAGTTGAAACGGCGAATACCGAATTTGCCCATTATCACCGACCCGAGCCATATATGCGGCTCGTGGGAAAACTTGTACGAGATATCCCAAAAAGCCATGGACCTGAATTTTGACGGCCTGATCATCGAATCCCACCTAAACCCCGAGGAAGCATGGAGCGACGCGAAACAACAATTGACCCCAGAGGAATTGAAAACCATGCTTGACAAACTCGTGCTCAGGAACCCGGAAATTGACGAGGAACAAAAAGTAACCCTCGAACAATTAAGGTTACAAATCGACAAGTACGATGACATGATCATTAATACTTTTGAAAAAAGGATGAAGGTGGCCAAAGAAATTGGCCGTTACAAGAAGGAAAACAACATTACCATCTTGCAAACAAAACGATGGGACGAGATATTGAACAAGCGGATAAAACAAGGTGGGATGAAAGGCCTCACGCCTGAATTCATCACCAAAATATTCAGGGCCATCCACCAGGAATCAATCAATCATCAGGAATCCATCATGACACCGTAATG
>CAZKIR010000212.1:0-7133 GCA_964552835.1 uncultured Bacteroidales bacterium | reverse complement strand
CCCAGGATGTAATTCTCGCCCCCTCGCCCATGTTGCAAGGCCAGGATATGGCCTTTCACCACGTCATTAACGTACACGTAATTACCCATGCTTTTCCCGTTGCCCGGAAGCATAAAAAACTTCCATTGCATGTACAATTTCATCATCAGGGTTACCGCGTTGCTCTTGGACAACAAGCCAGGGCCAAACACGCGGGAAGGGTTCACGATGACAATGGGCATTTTTTCACTGCTAAATTGCCTGGCGAAGTTCTCGGCCATAGCCTTGGTACGTTCATAATCATTAAAAAAAACAGTAATACGGCTTGAGCTCTCATCCAGTGGCACATCTGACGGGCCAAACACCCCCGCTGTAGAGGTAAAAACAAGTTTCCTCACCCCTTGTTCCCTTGCTGCACGAAACACGTTCGCGGCCCCCTCGTAATTTACCTTGTGGTATTGCAAGGGGTCTTTCGACCAAACATCCGCGAAAGCGCCCAGGTGAAAACCAAACCGACAGCCCGCGAAAGCTTCTTTCAATGTTTCGGAAAGGGTGATGTCTCCCTTGTACCTGATAATATTTTCATGATGAAGAAGATTGGCTTTTTTTTCTGAACGGTACAAGGCATGCACGATATATCCTTGCCGGGCCAATTCATGGCAAAGCCTGAGGCCGATAAAGCCAGTGGCCCCGGTCACGAATACTTTTTCCATCTGTTTAACCATGCTTTTTCCTGTTAATAGACATGTTCATTTCCGGGTGGTGGTATATGGATGACCATTCGTTGGAAATGGCCATGATAAAATGTATAAAAAATGGTAACCAGAAACTACCATAACGGATGGCCAACCAGGCCACGAAGATTCCAAAAGGAAAGGAAGCCAGGGTTTCCCTGGTATTTTTATGCAAGTGGGCCAGGGTGTACAAGCTGGCGTTCAGTATAATGGCCGGCCAAAGTCCCAGGTATGGCAAACTGCCAAACAACAAGAAACCCCGGAACAAGAACTCGTACCCCAGCAAATAAAACCCCCAGGTTATGGTGCTTAGTAACACGTGTGGCACGTTCCACCCCGAGAACCTCATCTGGGGGTACATGGCCAGGTTGACCGGGTTATTAGCGATTTTCAAGTTGAGCGGGAGCAATAACCCAATCGCTAAGAGAAGCCAGGCCCATCCCCCGCCATCGTGCCGGGTAGCATCGATAAAAAAATCTTTTGCCATGGGGTTGAGTTTCAAGTATAGCAAGGGCAGGCATATAAAACAAACGGACCCTAACAGCCGGGCCAAACTAACAGGCCACGGGTTGTCCCAGGTAGCCAGCCATCTTTTTACACCAGGCAGGCAAATAATGCCCAGGTATAAACCAAAGGCCAGGAAGCTAAAAAATAGTATTTTTAGTAAACCCGTTTCCATGAAGGATTAAAAATAATAAAATTATTTTATCTTGAATGATGAAATAGCCTTTGAAGTAAAACAAAAAAAAACCGGGTAGTCTAAACTGCCCGGTAATTCATTTTTCAGGATTTTTTTAATTGTTTCTAACTAACCATAATGTTACATCCCATGCCCATTCTCTATAACATTCAACATCTTCACCGTGGCCTTAATGGCAGCAACGGTTTGGTCAGGGTCCAGCCCGCGGGTTTTGATTTCCTTGCCATTGTATACCCAGGTGATAATGGTCTCGACCAGGGCATCGGTATGGCCGCCCGGGGGGATGGTCACCAGGTAATCAATGAGCACGGGGTGGGTTTTGCCCAGCTGGTCATAAATTTTCCAAAGGGCTTTCATGAAAGCATCGTACTGCCCGTCGCCCGAGGAAGTATCCTCGTATTCTTCCTGTCCAATCATGATTTTCAAGGTAGCCATGGATTGTAAACCGTCGGCTACCGAGAGATTATAATTCTCGATCCTGATCTTATCGTCAATCCGGTCGCTTTTTAGCACGTCAGATATGATGTAGGGTAAATCTTCCCGGGTCACGCTTTCTTTTTTATCGCCCAGCTCGATTATGCGTTGGGTGAGTTTTTTCATGGATTCCGGGTCCAGGTCAATGCCCAGTTCTTCCAGGTTTTTCCGGATACTGGCCTTACCGCTCATCTTGCCCAGGGCATATTGCCGTGTACGGCCGAACCGCTCGGGCATCAAATCATTAAAATACAAGTTGTTCTTGTTGTCCCCGTCGGCATGTATGCCACTTGTTTGAGTAAACACGTAATCGCCAATAATGGGCTTGTTGGAGGGGATACGTATGCCCGAGAAAGATTCCACGAGCTTGCTGAGAAGGTTCAGTTTGAACTCGTTCACGCTGGTGTCCCGGTCGGTTTGGTCTTTTATGATGGCCACCACGCTCGATAGGGGCACGTTGCCGGCCCTTTCGCCCAGCCCGTTCACGGTGGTGTGTACCCCGTTCACGTTGGCCTTCAGGGCCATGTAAATATTTCCGGCAGCCAGGTCGTAATCATTGTGCGGATGAAAATCAAAATGGGTGCCCGGGTAACGGTCTACCATTTCCTTGCAAAAAGTATACGACTCGTCCGGGTTCAATATGCCCAAGGTATCGGGCAACATGAAACGCTTCACGTTCTCGTCTTTTAACGAGTCAATAAAGAAAAACACGTAATCTTTCGAGTTCCGCATACCGTTCGACCAGTCTTCCAGGTATATGTTCACGGCAATACCCAGCTCGGTCGCGTACTTGATAGATTTTTTGATATCGGCCACGTGCTCTTCAGGCGTTTTCCGCAGTTGTTCGCGTGCATGTTTTTCCGACCCCTTGCAAAGCAGGTTGATGACTTTTCCGCCTGCCCGGTCGATCCAGTCAAGGGATTCTTTGCCATCCACGAAACCGAGGATTTCCACTTGTTTCAGGTGGCCATTTTCCTTGGCCCAGGAGGTAATGGCCTCCACGGCAGCATATTCGCCTTCAGAAACCCTGGCAGAGGCCACTTCAATACGGTCCACCTTAGCTTCCTCGAGCAATACCTTGGCCATGTTCAGTTTTTCCTTGCTGGTGTAGGATACGCCATTAGTTTGTTCCCCGTCCCGCAAGGTCGTGTCCATTATTTCTACGCGTTTCATGATTTTTTGTTTTAGTGTTTTTTTTTAATTCATTACCCCCTTTTTGTTTGCCAAACGGGGTTAACACCTTAAAATTTCCGCAATTGAATAAAAGAACAAATTTAATATCCTTAATAAATCACGTGTTCTTTTTCGAACGCCCCGATCTTGTCTTCCATGCTCAAAAGGTAGTCGATATCGTCGTACCCGTTTAGCAAACATTCTTTCTTGTAAGGGTTGATATCGAAGGCTTCTTTTTTCCCAGTCGATTGAATGGTAATTTCCTGGTTTTCCAGATCCACTTTTACCTCTGTTTTCGGGTCTTTTTCAATTTCCCGGAACAGTTCTTCCAGAAAGCTTTCCGATACCTGAACGGGCAAGAGGCCATTGTTCAAGGCATTGTTTTTAAAGATATCGGCAAAAAAACTTGACACTCCCCCCCGGAAACCATAATCGTAAATGGCCCAAGCGGCATGTTCACGGCTCGAGCCACTACCGAAGTTTTTCCCGGCCACGAGGATAACGCCGCGGTACTCGGGTTTGTTCAATTCAAATTCCGGGTTTGGCTCGTCGTTGTTCTTGTACCGCCAATCCCTGAAAAGGTTGTCACCAAAACCTTCCCGGTCGGTAGCTTTCAAGAAGCGTGCCGGGATGATCTGGTCGGTGTCCACGTTCTCGTAAGGCACCGGGACACATGATGAAATAACTTTTACAAATTTATCTATGGGCATGATTGTTCGTTTTTTAATAAGTACAACATAAAATATTACAAGTAATCCCTCGGGTCAATGATTTTCCCGGTTACGGCCACCGCGGCGGCGGTAAGCGGGCTGGCCAAAAAGGTACGCGAACCAGGCCCCTGGCGCCCCTCGAAGTTCCGGTTCGAGGTAGAGACAGCGTATTTACCGGCGGGCACTTTATCATCGTTCATGGCCAGACAAGCCGAGCAGCCAGGTTGGCGGAGCTTGAAACCTGCTTCTTCTAATATTGGCACCAAACCTTCTTCCTGGGCCTGTTTCTCTACTTGTTTTGAACCGGGCACGATCCAAGCCACGATGTTATCGGCTTTTTTCTTGCCTTTCACGAACCCGGCCACTTGCCTGAGGTCTTCGATGCGCCCGTTGGTACAACTCCCCACGAACACGTAATCAACAGGTTTGCCAACCATCGCGGTACCCCCTTCAATGCCCATGTATTCCAATGATTTTTTAAAGGATTGCCGGGTACTCTTGGGCTGGTCTTCCACGGCCGGGATGGTACCCGATATTTTCATTCCCATACCAGGGTTGGTACCATAGGTGATCATGGGTTCAATATCAGCGGCATCATATTTTATTTCCAGGTCAAATTCTGCATCCTCGTCGCTTTTCAGGCTTTTCCAATAGGCCAGGGCTTTATCATAATCCTTGCCCTTTGGAGCAAATTCCCTTCCCTTGATGTACTCGAAGGTGGTTTCGTCGGGTGCGATAAGCCCACCGCGGGCACCCATCTCGATGCTCATATTGCAAACTGTCATCCGTCCTTCCATGCTCAGGCCCCGTATGGCCGATCCAGCATATTCGATAAAATAACCCGTACCGCCCGAGGCAGATATTTTAGATATGATGTACAGGATGATATCCTTGGCCGTTACCCCTTTCTTAAGTTCCCCGTCCACGGAAATACGCATTTTCTTGGGCTTGGGCTGCAAGATGCACTGGGTTGAAAGTACCATTTCTACCTCGCTGGTGCCTATCCCAAAGGCCACAGCCCCAAAAGCCCCATGGGTAGAGGTATGGCTATCACCACACACGATGGTCATGCCGGGGCGGGTAAACCCCAGTTCCGGCCCAATCACGTGCACGATACCTTGATGCGGATGGTTCAGCCCATACAGGGTAACCCCGTGTTTTTCACAATTTTCAGTCAATTTTTCCACTTGCGTGCGCGACAAGACATCCTTAATGGCCAAATGTTGGTCCTCGGTAGGCACGTTGTGGTCGGGCGTGGCCACGGTATTCTGTGGCCTGGCCACTTTTATGCCCCGTTGATCCAGTCCGGCAAAAGCCTGCGGGCTGGTTACCTCGTGTATCAGGTGCCTGTCTATGTACAACACGCTGGGACCATTTTCTATCTCGTTTACCACGTGACGATCCCATACCTTGTCAAATAATGTTTGTTTTCCCAATGTTTTATTTTTTTTAAAAAGTTAAACGATTTTTATTATCGCGTCCAGGTAGGCTTCTACAGCTGCCGTAACAATATCGGTATTACCGGAGAAACCATAATAATAATTCCCGCGGTTCTCTATTTGCACGTGTACCTTGCCAGTATCGTCGCTGCCCTCGGTAATGGCCTGTACCACGAATTCTTCCAGGCGCACCTTGCGGCGTATAATTTGTTTTACCGCGTTGTAAGAAGCATCAATCGGCCCATTGCCCGTTGCTGTCGCTTCCACGCTTTCCCCGTTCACGTTCAGTTTCACGGTAGCAACCGGCAAAGCACTTTTTCCACAAAGCACTTGCAAGTGATCCAGTTTAATAGTCTGGTTGTCCAGTTGCTTTGTTTTCCCGGCAAGGATATGCAAATCTTCGTCGGTAATGTCTTTTTTCTTGTCGGCCAATTCCAGGAAACGGTTGTACATTTCTTCCATCTCTTCCTGATCAAAGGCATAGCCCAGTTTTTCCAGGCGGTGTTTAAGGGCAGCACGTCCACTCCTGGCCGTAAGCACGATATTGCTTTCCTTGATGCCCACGTCTTTCGGGTCGATGATCTCGTAATTCTCGCGATTTTTTAACACCCCGTCCTGGTGAATACCAGAGGAGTGGGCGAAGGCGTTGCGGCCCACGATGGCCTTGTTGGGCTGCACGGGCATCCGCATCAGGCGTGACACGAGGCGGCTCAGTTCCATGATTTTCTTGGTGTTAATACCGGTTTGCAAGGGGATGTCCTTGCGGCTAAACACGGTCATGGCCACTTCCTCGAGCGAGGTGTTGCCTGCCCTTTCGCCAATACCGTTGATGGTAACTTCTACCTGCCGGGCGCCGTTCAGGATACCTGACACCGAGTTGGCGGTAGCCATGCCCAGGTCGTTATGACAATGAGTAGAAAGGATGGCCTTGTCGACCCCTTTCACGTTTTCTTTCAAGTAACGTATTTTGGCCCCGTATTCCTCTGGCAAGCAATAGCCCGTGGTATCAGGGATATTGACCACGGTAGCACCAGCGGCGATAACGGCTTCTACTACGCGGGCCAGGTACTCGTTCTCGGTGCGGCCGGCATCCTCGGCGTAAAATTCCACGTCTTCCACGTATTTTTTGGCATATTTCACAGCTTTTACCGCACGTTCAATGATCTCGTCCTGGTTTGATTTTAGCTTGTATTTAATATGGTAAAAAGAAGTCCCGATACCCGTGTGGATCCTCTTGTTTTTAGCTAGTTTCAGGGAGTCGGCAGCCACGTCTATGTCTTTTTCCACCGCACGGGTAAGGGCACAAATGGTGGGATTGCTAATCGCTTTGGAGATTTCCACGATGGATTTGAAATCCCCTGGGCTGGAAATGGGAAAACCCGCTTCGATGACATCGACACCCAGCTTCTCGAGTGCCTTGGCCACCTCGATCTTTTCAACCGTGTTCAGTTGACAACCGGGCACTTGTTCACCGTCCCGCAAGGTGGTGTCAAAAATATACAATTTCTCATCCATAATTTAATTGTTTAGGTTTGCATTAATAAACTAAAAAAGCCATCCCCGATGTGAGAATGGCTTTACCATATAATATTATACACCATTCTCAGCTTGGGATTTTAAGAATAATAATACCAATTAGAAGGTATAAAGCCAATATGTCTAAAATTCCCCGCATGATAAATGGTATGCTTTTATCAAATTATTCCAGACAAAGGTACGAAATTATAATATATTCAAAAGCAAATTATAAAAAAAATATGATAAAAGACAGGTTTTTTTTGAGTTTGGTGTTGTTGTAAGCCATATTACTTTATTAATATTTAGTTCGTTATAAATAACAACCGCTTTCTCTATAATTGGTTTAGTTTATACCTTAAATATGGGCAGAGGTACCTTTAAAAACAAACCCTGCATTCGCATGCAG
>CAZKIR010000211.1:0-7157 GCA_964552835.1 uncultured Bacteroidales bacterium | reverse complement strand
TTCCGAAGTAACGCTTACATTTCGCATGGCCCCCATATTATGCTGTCCATAACTAACCCCTATAGCTCCCGGGTTCCCTGAGCCCGTGTTCACGGTAAGATCCTGGATATAGTTAGAGAAAGACATGTTGTTGTTGTAATGGCACCGTAACACTGCCTTTGGCGAACCAGCATCGGCAAAACCTTCGCAATTGTCCTTTAGCTGAATAATGGTACCCGACTCGCTCTCGCCCTGGAAAACCAGCCACCGCTTCCAGTATATTTGGCCAGACACGATGTAGGTGCCATCCGGGATGTACAGGAACCTGAAATTGTTCTCGTGCCCCCCGTAAAAGGCCCAGTTATCATCAATGGCTTGACGTATGGCATCGGTGTCATCGATTGTGTCGTTCCCGTTCGCACCGTAATCGGTCACGTTAATGGCCCCGGCATCCATAGGCACGTGAAGCGCCTGCAGCCTACACGCGCAAAAGAATAAAACAACAAACAAAAAGGCCAGCCTGAAATGTACAATATATTTTTTCACGATAATACAATTTTAATTAAACATTTACTTTTTTATCTCGAGTTTTTCACCCGTGTAAGTTACGATTTTATCTGGTTTGCTGACGGGAACGACCCCGGTTCCGTGGTTATTCTTGATCCATGTTATATAGAACTTTCTTTCTTTTAGCATGCCCGGGAAATTCCCCTGCCTGTCGCCAAGAATTAATTTTTCTTCTCCTTCAATCCATTTAATAGGTATTTCTGAATATTCACCTTTTTCGTAGTTGTAATTGTCCCCTTCATCTTCATAAAGGGTAAAATGGGCGTTTGCCCCGGTATATACCCGCAAGTACAATGGATTGGCAGGTTTCTCGTTCCAGTATTGAAGATAGGGCCCCATGGGAATGATCGAGCCCGCTTTTATAAACAAGGGCATTATATCAATGGGGGCATCTGCTTTTATTTTTTTCCCGCCCTCGTATAATTGCCCTGTCCAGAAGTCATACCAGCTGTTTCCTTCGGGAAGGTATACTGTCCTGTATTTCGGGGCAAGAGTATTTACGTCCTTTTCAATTTCACCGGGAAGAAACCAGCCCAGTTGCACGCTTGCCCCGCCTTCTGCCTCGAAATATTCAAATCGAATATCATAAGTCTTCCCCTCTTCTAAATACAAGCTAGTATAGTTGGGTTTTGTTGTACCTATGTCCCATTTATCTATCACTAATTTATCATTAATCCACAAGCGGGCCCCATCGTCAGCAGATGAAACTATGGTATACTCTCCGGCATGTTTTGTTGTTAACTGGCCTGTCCATCTTATGGAAAAATTATCGGGAGGGACATTCTTTGCCGGCTTATCATTGCCCCATTGAAATTTAATATTATCATCTTGCCTGGACATAATTTTATTCGTAAGATTTCTCGCGGCAAAATATTCCCCGGTAAGCCCTCCCCGTTCCCCTTTGCTATCAATAAAATTTTCAGAAGGGATAGGCTTTCCCTTGCCGGGAATATACCACTGGTGGTACATCGGCTCGGTCACGGGATTTACCAGAAAAGCATCCCCGAACATGAACTGGTCATCAATATCCCACACGTTGGGGTCATCAGCGAAATCAAAGGCAAGCCCCCTCATCATGGTTGAATGGTTTTTTGTAACCTGCCATGCCATAGAATATATATACGGAAGCAGTCGATGTCGTAAATGATTGAATTTTAGCTGTGTATCATACGCCCAGGAACCTGGTTCACCGAATTGCCATATTTCGCGGGGGGTATGGGTCCCGTGAACCCTGAAAATGGGGCAAAAAGCACCATACTGGTACCATCGCGTGAACAATTCTTTGTAGGCCGGATTTTTACAGCCATTCGCTATATTTACAAAAAAAGCGCCGATATCGGTTGTCCAGTAAGGTATGCCGGTATAGCAAAAATTCAACCCAGCTGGTATTTGCTTATGAAACACGTCCCAGTTCGCTGTAATATCGCCTGACCAGGTAGAAGCAGCATACCGCTGCTGTCCGGCAAAGGCCGACCGGGTTAAGATGTATACCCTTTTCTCATCTGTTTCTTCCCGTTGGGCATTGTAAATCCCTTTTGAATTCATCAAGGCGAATGTATTAAGGTAACGGGCGCCTGTTCCCAGTGAATTTTTCATCACTTTTTTGGTGCTCCGGTCTTTCAGGAAACCCATCTCGGGTTCGGTCGCGTCAAGCCACCAGGCATCTATCCCCTTCTTAAAGAGGGAATCCCGTATCTGCTTCCAGTAAATTTCACGGCATTCCAGGCTATAAGGATCATAGTAGGCCATGTTTTTATTATACGACGGCTTTTGCATGACCTCTGACAAACAACCATTTTCCCGGAATTCCTTGAAATTTGGACTGCCTTTTTCAAATTTTGCCCAAACAGAAATCATGATTTTCGCGTTTTGCTCATGCACTTCTTCTATCATGCCAACGGGATCCGGGTACCGTTCCCTGTCAAAGTAATGAGAACCCCAGGGCTGGGGGCTCCAGTAATACCAGTCTTGTACGATAACATCCAACGGCACATTCCTTTTCCTGTGCTCCTTCACCACGTTTAGCAATTCTTCTTGTGTATGGTAGTGCTCTTTCGACTGGAAAAACCCGTAAGCCCATTTCCCGAAAAGGGGGGCCTTCCCGGTAAGTTCACGGTATCCTGAGATGACTTCATCGAGATTGTCACCCGCGATAAAATAGTAATCTATACAATCGCCCACTTCAGACCATAACTTTAAATTAGTGGTATCATTTGAATATTTCGTGAAAGAATAATTGTCCCAAAATATCCCGTACCCCCTGGATGAGACCAATACAGGGCTTATGGCTGTTTGATTGTTCTGAAATAGCTCTAATTCTTTGCCGCGGAGGTTCATGTAACCATTTTGCTGTTGCCCCAGTCCAAATAGGGCTTCTTGATCGGCAATGGTGAAATTTTGCTCAACATGATAAGTTTCCTCCCCCAGCACGGTATCAGGTTCAAAGCGGGACATGTTTTCCTTGAGCAAGAGCTTGCCCCCCGCGTCCTTCCATTGAATGTTTCCCGAGTTCTTGTCTATTTCTACTTGTAAAGCAGGTGTAGAGAGGACCAGTTTACCGGGTAATTCATTTATCCTGAAATCAACTTCACGGGGTTCGGATATTACAACAAGGCTTTCTTTCCGGTTTTCTTTTTCCCCGGGAAAGGAATAGACCCTTGCAATGTTCGAAGAGAAAAACTGAATCTCTATACTCCTGTCGGGAAATTCTGCCCGGACCCCGTTCCTGGTTTCCTGATATTCAATTTTATTGTTATGGCAAGCATTAAATAACAAGCTTACAATTACCAGGAAACAAAGGTGCATTATTGTTTTCATAGGATAATTAATTTATTGGTTTAATTACTGTATAATAACTTTTTTATGAACTGTTGTTTTGTTTGTTGTAATCGAGAATACATACATGCCTTTGCTTTGAAACCGGCTTGCCGGGATTTCTACACGTTTGCCATAGAAGGACTTCTCGTAAATTTTCCGGCTGTTCATGTCACGGGCAACAACGGTAATCTTTCCCGTGAAACCTTCTCGTTCAATAAACAAAATACCATTATCCAGGGGGTTGGGATAGATATTTACATACAAGTCCATATTGCCGGCAAATATTCCGGCAGGTGTGGTAGTAACCTCCAATTCATCCGACCAGGGGGCGTTACCGGATATGTTAAAGGCAGTTACCCGGTAGGTATATGTTGTCGAAATTGTTAATCCCGTATCGCTGTAGCCGGTCATATCCACATCCAGGGTATCAATGGTGATGTATGCATTGCTGGCTTCTTTACGTTGCAAGATAAAGCCCTCCTCGTTATCTGAATTATCATTCCAGCCCAGGTCAACATGGTTTGAGCCTATCGTGCCAGCCATTAGCCCGCCCGGGGCATCAGGGACCGTGGGCAAGGTAGTGGCCTGGAATTCTTCTGTCCAGGCAGAATGGCCAACCGGGTTATAAGAGGCCAGCCTGTAGGTATAGCTTCGCGAGGCTTGTACATCCCTGTCGCTGTAAGTTGTTGCCCCTGCCTCAACAGTATCGATGGTTGCAAAGGCACCATCGCCCGTTTCACGTTGTATAATAAAGCCATCTTCATTATCTGAATTATCGTTCCATTGCAGCTCAACCTGATCGAATGAAATATCTATTGCATCCAGGCCATCCGGGGCTTCCGGGGCCACATCAAAAGTTGTTGCAGAGGCTTCTCCAGACCAGTCCGACGGGCCGGATAAACTGGTGGCTTTTATCATGTAAGAATAGGTAGTGGCCGCGTCAAGTCCTGTGGCCTGGTAATTCGTGATGCCTGCATCCACTGAATCAAGCACTTCAAATTCCCCGTTTCCTTTCTTTTGACTGATAATGAAACCCTCTTCATATGCTGAATTATCATTCCAGCTCAGGTCAATTTGATGGGAAGATGTTGCTTCAGCGCTCAATCCATCCGGTATTTCTGGCACGTAAAGCGATGGGCTTATCGAAGACCAATCGGATTGGCCCGTTTCGTTATACGATGCAAGCCTGTATGTATAGCTCGTCAGCGGATCGAGGCCCATGTCACTATAGCTTACTTCATTAGCTCCCAGGCTATCGAGGGTCACGAAAGTATTTTCTTCTGTTTTTCTTTGCAGGATAAACCCTTCTTCATTATCTGAATTATCAGAAAAGCTAAGGTCAACCCGCGTGGGTGAAACGGCTTCAGCGTTTATCCCGGGTTTCACGGGCACTGGTATACCGGAGGCTATGATGGTGATATTATCGAATTCAGCCGTACAGAAATCACCGCCGCTATGGCTGGTCACGGCCATTCCCACGTGAAGTGAATCGGTCATGTTTAAATCAACGCTTCCTATTTCTGTCCACTCCTGGCCCTCAGTTGATGTATACCCGGTGTAAGTATTTCCCTGTTTAACAAGTCTAAGCCAGTAGGGAGCTTCTGCACCATCTTCAGGGGTTATGTCATCGGCGTTAGCGCCGGTCCAGGGCCGGTGCTGAAAGGAGGTTCCATTTTCCGGTGTAATGCACATGTGAGCGAATTTAGCGTTTTTGGCCGTCGATTGACGTATCATCACGCCAGCCTTAGCCCATTCATGGGTGTTTTGGACGCTCAGGACCCGGGCGAATATTTCAATGTAATTGTTTTTTCTTTTCGTGTACACGTACCTGAAAGCATCATTGCCCCCCCATATGTCCCAGCCTTCGCCAGTAATACTCATAACTCCTCCGTTTTGGGTGGTGGCGCCACCATCTGAATTTATATCCAGGGCTTCCCAACCGGTTAGCGCGGAGTCTGTTTCAGCAGTAACCTCCTGGGTATAATCAGAATACCCGGCCAGGTTCCAGGCCCGTACCCTATAGGTATACGATGTATTAGGAGAAAGCCCTAAATCCCTGTATCTCGTCGCGTTTCTTCCCAGGGTGGCAATTAGATTGTATTCCGCGCTGTCCGTTGGCTTACCTTCTACCATCACGCTGTCTTCAAATTCAGCATTATCGTTCCAGTTCAGCAATATAAAGCTGCTTGAAGTTTCTGAAACCATCAGGCTGTCGGGTGCTATAGGTGGATTATCAGGTATGGGCGTGGTGGTACTGTCCAGGTTCGAGTACACCGAATACCCAGCCCTGTTAAAGGCTTTAACCCTATAAGTATATTTTGTTAAGGGGGTTAGCCCTGTATCGCTATAGCTGGTGCTATCATAAAGGGTAGCTATTTTGGTAAATGAACCATCTTCCACCTTGCGTTCAAGCACTAATCCTATTGTCCCGGTGGCGTTATTTGTCCATTCAATATCGACCTGGTATAAACCTGCCGAATCAGCATTCAGGTCACTTGGCGGGGAGGGAATAGTAACTGTGGTATCAAATCCGCTATACAGGGTAATGGCCTGGGTGCCCATACCGGGCCTGTATTCGCTGGTATCACCGCCCACTATTTCGACACCGTGCAGGGTCCGGTTATGGCAACAATCATACGAGTAGGATAAATAGGTAGCGGATATGGATGCATCCTTCGTGATGAAATTAGGGATGGTATCATTCGGGAAATGGTCCCGGTAAAAACCACCGAGAATTTCGGTTTTCCCGGCCTCGGTAGTTACCGCGTGCGTGGCAATCGACTCGGTTTTATGGCCCAATACCCACAGGTTGCCGCCCCTGTTGATATTATATATCCTACTTAAATCGGCGCTTTCATAAGGGTTGTTTTCCTGGTTCAAATGACGGACCCATGTATTCTGAGGGTTGTCGAGGAAAATATTTACGAAGCAATCTTCAATAAATAATTTACCACCTTCTGCATTAGAAGAATTTCTTACATCACCAGGCCGCGACGATTTTAAAAACACCTGTTGGTCGGTATCAATAAGGATAGATGGGGTCTGAGGCCAAATAGATAAGCGTAAAAAGTCCACAGTAACCGGTACCGTGTTTTGGAAAACTATCATGGGAATTTCGCCATTGTCAAAATCGGATGAACTCCCTTTAATAGCGGTATTGAAACCAAGAATTCGTTTCACACTGTCCCGGACGTAAATGGGGCTTGAGATAGTATAATCTCCGGTGAAAGATAAATAAATGGTCTCGGCCCCGCTGTCAATGGCATCCTGGATGTTCTTGGTATCGTCATCGGCCGAGGGGTCAACGAATACCCAGTTGGACGCATCCTCTGTAAACTCGATTGGATCTTCAACTGGTAATTTGAGATGCTCGTCGGGCGAGGGCAAGGCCTCATCAATATTCTCACCTGACAACCTTTCCTCTATGGTATTTCCCGGTACAACTTCACCGCTATCCTCAAGGGCCGATTGGAAACCACTGGAAGTAATGTTGCGCAGGTAGATGCTTTTTGTATTCTCAATTGCACTATAACTGCCAGAACCTCCTGTAAAAGTAGCATCAATTAATACAAGCTGCGACAGGGTATTGGTGTTGGTTATCCCTTGTTCGCAATCAATGACCTCCAGATAGCGTATTGACATGGGAAAGTTACAATTGAGCGCGAGCTCGCAGTTTTTAACTGTAATGTGCTCAAGGGTCGCGTGCGATACGTTGGCCGGTGTCATTATGCCGGTTTCGAAATTATCGATGGTCACGTCTTTCACCAGGCCAGGGCCAAACTCGGTCTCGCTCA